>NZ_JBIVZG010000005.1:0-209208 GCF_044759445.1 Streptomyces sp. NPDC101118
TCCTTTGTTCCCGTTTCCGGGCCCTCTGGGCGCTTCCTTCGTTTCCGACTCTATCAGATCTTTTCGACCCGATTTCCTCGGTGCTTTCCGGTTCCTGCGGCGTTTCCGTCGCTTTTCCCTTTCGGCGTTTCCGACTCTATCAGACTCTTTCGGGCCTGACTCCCAGTCAGCGGGTTTCGCTTCGCGGGCCGTTGGGCCCTTGAGGCGAGTGAGACAGTAGCGGATTCCCGGCCTCCGACCTAATCGGCGGCCGCGCCCTTCGGACACGGATTCCTCATTCGCAAATACGCATGAAAACGAGACGACAAAGTGCGTCGTTCGTTCGAATGGGTGCTTGCGGAATGGCTGTCCGGGGACCGACCGGAGTCGGCGCTCACGTCGGACAACTCGGAGAAGACTACGGATCGGGGAGGGCCGTGTCAACTTCCCGCCTGCGGCTCACCTTCGGCCCATGTTGCCCGCAAGCAACGGGCGTGGCCACGGATGGGCGGTGCCTGCACTCATGCCGCGCGAATGACCATAAGGGGCCGGCTCCTGAGGAGCCGGCCCACCTTCTTGACGGCCTGGCGGGGTACGGAACCGGCAGCCTCGCATCAGAACTAGGCCGTTTCTGTGCCCACGGGGCTGCGCCCGCCTCACTGCTCCAGGCCGGACGCGTCCAGCTCCGCGCCCTCGACGCTCACCTGTCAGTCCATCACTCCTGGCTCGCGCTCGTCTTCCCTCCGGTCCAGCAGCGGCTCGATGGCCTCGAACTTCCACCCGCACATCTCGGTGAGGAAGCTCCGGAGGCACTCCTGCACGGCCTGCTCGCGCCGCTGCAGGAACTCGACCGTTCGTCCCGAAGCGAGGAGAGCGGCCATGTCAGCGGTGATCGCGTGTGAGGCGAGCACGGCCTCCCATTCGCCGTCGCCGAGGTGCACCGGCTGCATGGCGACGAGGCTGTCCACCTCGTTTGCGGGGATCTTGTCTGAACTGAGAATGATCCGGTTGCCTGCAGAGAACCTGTGGCTACTGCCTACGTTCCGGGGATTGACGATGTAGCCGATCGCTGTGGCCGCAGTGTTCGATTCGCCCACGGACCTCGCCAGACGCGGCTGCTCGATACTGTCCGCCGTCAGCAGGTCTCGCGGCCCCAGGGCCCAAAGGGAGCACAGGATGATCTTGCCGGCCCCTTCGTTGGTTCGCAGGCGCGCCGCATTGGGGACGGATCGCTCTGACCTTTCGACAACGTCGATGAGGCCTTGCAGCGACTCCTCCATCGACTGCGGCGAGATCCTGTAGTTCTGCGTCCTCATCGCACCCGTGGCGCTGCCGCGGAAGATGTAGGGCCCCACCACCGAGGCGCGCCAGAACCAACGCCTCAGAGTCTCCAGGGCGTCGGGGCCGGGCTCAGGGTGGTGAGCAAAGAAGCGCGACAACACGACCAGGAGGAAGCGGTAGGGCAGCAGGTGGAAGTGTGGGACACCCGCCTTTTCCTGGACGAACGTCACGGCCCGCAGCAAGGCCTCCTCGCCCGCCTTGTACGCCGCGTCCCGGTCTTCCCGACCATCCTCGAATTCGTGGTGGATATCGCGCGTCACGTCAGGGCCGCGCCGGGCGAGGATGGCCCTCAGGATGGTGTCGTCGTCGATCGCCCCGAACTGACGCTCGATGTTGATTCCATGAGCGATCCGCTCGATCGTGAGCGTCTCGTCCTGCTTGCTCTCATCCCCCGCATAGAGGGCAGAGAACACCTCGGCGCGCTTGAGCCTCTTCCCGTAGTTGTTCATGCGGTCGAAGATGTCCTGCAGGACATCTGGACTTCCCTGCTTGACGACATAGGCGGGGATCGGGAACTGACGGAGTCGCTTGGTCACGCTGGTCGCGGCATCGAGGTGATCGGCGATCTCCGGGTACTTCGCGAACCATTTGAGGATCTGCTGAAGGTCGAAGACCACTGGCAACGGGATGATCATGGGGTCCGGAGAGGGCGGGGAGGAGATGAAGGCCCCGGTTCGCAGGTTGTACGAGAGTGCGAACCTCTGATCGGCCTGCCCCGAGGGATCCAACGCGTTCGCCAACGCCGTGATGCGCTGCTGACCATCGACCACCCACTGGGCCGCGTCCGTCGCAGGGGCATCGATGCGCAGCGCTCCCAGACTGACGCGCTGCTCAGTGGCAGGGCGCTCCCACAGGAGGAGGCTGCCCACCGGGTACCCCTTCACGATGCTGTCGAAAAGACGGCGGACGTCCTCGCGGGCCCACCTAAAACCCCGTTGGAAGTGCGGCACGCGAATCTCGCCGTTCCATGCCGCCGCGACCAGCGCCTCCACGTCGAACGTGGCCGCCGTGGGCCTCTCCTTCAGACTGGACACGCCAGCTCCCCTCAACCCCGTGAAAAACCCGCCAGAGTGACCTGCAGAACTCAGAATCGCCGCGTGCGGCCGATCAGGAGAGAGGTTTCAGGATCTTGGCGCAAAACAGCCCTTAGCTGTGTCCTTCACCCCGAGCATGCCCCCGCGACGTAACCGGCAGCCCGGGTGCGGCGAAGGGGCCGGCTCCTCGGGAGCCGGCCCCTTCGTGTGCTGCGGGTGGGTCAGACGTTGAAGCGGAACTCCACCACGTCGCCGTCCTGCATGACGTAGTCCTTGCCCTCCATGCGGGCCTTGCCCTTGGCGCGGGCCTCGGCGACCGAGCCGCACTCGACCAGGTCCGCGAAGGAGATGACCTCGGCCTTGATGAAGCCGCGCTGGAAGTCGGTGTGGATGACCCCGGCGGCCTCGGGGGCGGTGGCGCCCTTCTTGATGGTCCAGGCGCGGGTTTCCTTCGGGCCGGCCGTCAGGTAGGTCTGCAGGCCCAGGGTGTCGAAGCCGACGCGGCCCAGCGTCGCCAGGCCCGGCTCCTCCTGGCCGACGGACTGGAGGAGCTCGAGGGCCTCCTCGTCGTCCAGCTCGGCGAGGTCCGCCTCCAGCTTGGCGTTCAGGAAGATCGCCTCGGCCGGCGCGACCAGCGCGGACTGCTCGGCCTTGAAGGCGTCGTCCGTCAGCTCGTCCTCGTCGACGTTGAAGACGTAGAGGAAGGGCTTGGTGGTGAGCAGGTGCAGCTCGTGGAGGAGGTCGCCCTGCTCCGTGCCCTTGGTGATGCCCTTCGAGAAGAGGGTGTGGCCCTCTTCGAGGATCTTGCGCGCCTCGACGACCGCGGCGAGGACCGCGACCTTGTCCTTCTGGAGGCGGGACTCCTTCGTCAGGCGCGGCTCCGCCTTCTCGATGGACTGCAGGTCGGCGAGGATCAGCTCGGTGTTGATCGTCTCGATGTCGTCCTTCGGCGAGACCTTGCCGTCGACGTGCACGACGTTCTCGTCCTTGAAGGCGCGGATGACCTGGCAGATCGCGTCCGACTCGCGGATGTTCGCCAGGAACTTGTTGCCCAGGCCCTCGCCCTCGCTCGCGCCGCGGACGATGCCGGCGATGTCGACGAAGTCGACGGTGGCCGGGAGGACCTTGGCCGAGCCGAAGATGCCGGCCAGCACGGCCAGCCTCGGGTCCGGGACGCCGACGACGCCGACGTTCGGCTCGATGGTGGCGAACGGGTAGTTGGCCGCCAGCACGTCGTTCTTGGTCAGGGCGTTGAACAGGGTCGACTTGCCGACATTCGGCAGGCCGACGATTCCGATCGTGAGCGACACGTTGGCGACTTCCCGTGAGCTGGAGGGGGGTATGGACACCCGGCCCGGAGACGGGCCACCGGACAGTTTACGTTCCGATGTCCGCCGGTCGACGTGTCCAGGGGGGATACCGGGCCCCCGCCACCTAGTTTTGGGGGGTGGAGCAACACAGGACGCGATCCCCGTACCACCCTCAGCGACAGCAGGCGCGGCGTCCCTCGCCGCTGCCGCCCCAGGCCCGGCCGCGCCCCCGGCCTTCGGCGGGCCGGGCGGTGCCGCTGCTGCGCAGGCTGCCGCGGCCCCGGCTGACGGGGCTGGGCGGCGGGCTCTTCGCGTGTGCGGCGATGGCGCTGGTCGCCGGGTTCGACTGGCTGCTCTTCGACGGCTCGATGCTCGCCTACGGGCTGCTGTTCCTGCCCGTGGCCGCCGCGACCGCCCTGTGGGTGCGGCCGGCCGATCTGATCACCGCGCCCATCGCCGTGCCGATCGCCTTCGCGGCCGGGGTCTGGCCGATCTCGGGCGGCTCCGGCGGGCTCGGAGGGCAGCTGATGGGGGTGGTGACCGCCCTCGCGCTGCACGCGGGGTGGCTGTACGCCGGGACGCTGGTCGCCGCCCTGATCGTGGTGGTGCGGAAGGCGGTGCTGGTGGGGCGGCGGCGGTTGCCGCACCGGTCCGGGCGCCCGTAGGCCCGTAAGGCCCCGTGAGCCCGTGGCTCTCAGATCGCCGCCGACCGCCTGGCCGCCATCGCCGCGCCCACGATCCCCGCGTTGTTCTGGAGGGTGGCCGGCACGATCTCGGCCCTGATGCCCTCCAGGAGCGGCAGGAACTTGTCGGCCTTGCGGCTGACGCCGCCGCCGATGATGAACAGCTCGGGCGAGAACAGCATCTCCACGTGCGCCAGGTAGCGGTGCACCCGCTTGGCCCACTTCTCCCAGCTGAGTTCCTCGTCCTCCTTGGCGCGGGTGGAGGCCTTCTTCTCGGCGTCGTGGCCGTGCAGCTCCAGGTGCCCCAGCTCGGTGTTGGCCACCAGGCGCCCGTCCGTGAAGACGGCGCTGCCGATGCCCGTGCCGAGGGTGAGGAGGATGACCGTGCCCGTACGGCCGCGGCCGGCCCCGAAGGTCATCTCGGCGACGCCGGCGGCGTCCGCGTCGTTCAGGACGGTGACCGGCAGCCCGCCGAGGCGGGCGGAGAGCAGGGCGCGTGCGTCGAGGTCGACCCAGCCCTGGTCGACGTTGGCGGCCGTACGGGTGACGCCGTCGGTGACCACGCCGGGGAAGGTGACCCCGACCGGGCCGGACCAGCCGAAGTGCGAGACGACCTCGACCACGCCGTCGGCCACGCCCTCGGGGGTGGCCGGGTGCGGGGTGAGGACCTTGTGGCGCTCGCGCGCCAGGTCGCCGCGGTCCAGGTCCACGGGAGCGCCCTTGATGCCGGATCCGCCGATGTCCACGCCGAAGATCTGCATGGAATCACCGTACGGTGAGCGGCGCGCCCGTACCCGTCGGCGGCCGGCCCTCACCCGTACGGGGGGCCGGTCCGCCCGGGGCGGCCGTTACTCGCCGGCGACGAGGTCCGCGGCCTCGGCGCGCAGGTCGCGGCGGAGTTCCTTGGGCAGCGAGAAGGTGATGGACTCCTCGGCCGTCTTGACCAGCTCGACGTCCGCGTAGCCGCGGGTGGCGAGCCACTCCAGGACCTCCTCGACCAGGACCTCCGGCACGGAGGCGCCCGAGGTGAGGCCGACGGTGGTGACGCCCTCCAGCCACGCCTCGTCGATCTCGCGGGCGAAGTCGACCAGGTGGGCGGCGCGGGCTCCGGCGTCCAGGGCGACCTCGACGAGGCGGATGGAGTTCGAGGAGTTCTTCGAGCCCACGACGATCACGAGGTCGGCGTCGGCGCCCATCTTCTTGACGGCGGCCTGGCGGTTCGAGGTGGCGTAGCAGATGTCGTCGCTCGGCGGGGAGACCAGCAGCGGGAACTTGGTCTTCAGCGCGTCGACGGTCTCCATGGTCTCGTCGACGGAGAGGGTGGTCTGGGAGAGCCAGACGACCTTGGACTCGTCGCGGACGGTGACCTTCTCGACGTCGTGCGGGCCGTCGACGATGGTGATGTGGTCGGGGGCCTCGCCGGAGGTGCCGATGACCTCCTCGTGGCCCTCGTGGCCGATGAGGAGGATGTCGAAGTCCTCGTTGGCGTAGCGGATCGCTTCCTTGTGCACCTTGGTGACCAGGGGGCAGGTCGCGTCGATGGTCGCGAGCCGGCCCTCGCGGGCCTCCTCGTGGACGACCGGGGCGACGCCGTGGGCGGAGAACATCACGATGTTGCCCGGGGGCACCTCCTCCGTCCGCTCGACGAAGATCGCGCCCTTCTTCTCCAGGGTCTGCACGACGTACTTGTTGTGCACGATCTCGTGGCGCACGTAGACGGGGGCGCCGTACTGCTCGAGGGCCTTCTCGACGGCGATGACGGCACGGTCCACGCCCGCGCAGTAGCCACGAGGGGCGGCGAGCAGGACACGGCGGGAAGCGGGAGCAGTCATGCGGTCCATCGTAAGGCCGTCCCGCGGGCGCCGAAGATCGTGCCCATGCCCCAGACTGGTGGCTGAAGATCGTCTTCCGGCCGGGGTGCCCGGGGACGGGTGCGGCGGGTACGGGCGGCTCGTGGAGGGAAGCATGACGGCGGCGCAGGAACGGGACGCGGGCCGGGGCCGGCTCCGACGGAACCTGGGCTTCCGTGACCTGGTGGTCTACGGGCTGCTGTTCATCGCCCCGATGGCACCGGTCGGTGTCTTCGGCACCCTCGACGCCCGGTCGCACGGTGCGGTCGCGCTGGTCTACCTGGTCGCCACGGTGGCGATGGGGTTCACCGCTTTCAGCTACGCGCAGATGGTGCGGGTCGCGCCGCAGGCCGGGTCTGTGTTCACGTACGCCCGCAAGGGGCTGGGCGAGGGGGCCGGGCTGGTCGCCGGGTGGATGGCGATGCTCGACTACCTGCTGATCCCGGCGGTTGCGTACCTCTTCTCCGGCATCGCGATGCACGCGCTGGTGCCGGAGGTGTCCCGCTGGGTGTGGACGGCGCTGGCGGTGGTGGTGACCACGCTGCTCAACCTGTGGGGGGTACGGGTCGCCGCTCGGGTGGGCTTCGTGGTGCTGGCCATGGAGATCGCCGTCCTGCTGGTCTTCCTGGTGGCCGCCGTGTCGGTGCTGGTGCGGGACGGGGCGCAGCGCGGCTGGCTCTCGCCGCTGACCGGGGACGGGTCGCTGGGCTTCTCCGCGGGGGCGGTGCTGGGGGCGGTGTCGGTCGCTGTCCTGTCGTACCTGGGGTTCGACGCGATCGCGTCGTTCGCCGAGGAGGTGACGGGGGGCAGTGGGCGGGTGGCCCGGGCGCTGCTGTTCTGCCTGGCCCTGACGGGGGTGCTGTTCATCGCGCAGACGTACCTGGCGGCGCTGCTGGAGCCGGTGTCGTCGGCGGAGCTGGCGGCGGCTCCGGGTCGGCAGGGGGCGGCCTTCTACGACACGGTGGACGCGTCGGTGGGGTCGTGGCTGCGCGATCTGGTGGCGGTCAGCAAGGCGGTGGGGGCGGCGTTCGCGGCGCTGGCGGGGCAGGCCGCGGCGGGGCGGCTGCTGTTCGCGATGGCGCGGGAGCGGCGGCTGCCGGGTGCGCTGGCGCGTACGTCGGGCGGGGTGCCCCGGCCGGCGCTGCTGGTGGCGGCGGCGGTGACGCTGACGGCGGCGGTGTGGGCGGCCCGGCGCGACGACGGGCTGGACCACCTGGTGTCCGTGGTGGACATCGGGGCGCTGGTGGCGTTCACGCTGCTGCACGCGTCGGTGGTGGGCTGGTTCGTCGTGCGGCGCGGGGAGGGCGGCTTCAGCTGGTGGCGGCACGTGCTGGTGCCGGTGCTGGGTGCGGGGGTGACGGTGGCGGTGATCGTCGAGGCGGCGTGGACGGCGCAGCTGGTGGGCGCGGTCTGGCTGGCCGTGGGGCTGGTGGTGCTGGTGGTGCAGCGGGGGCGGCGCGGCCCGGAGGTCGGTGGCCCTGTCGGCCCCGCCCGTTAGCCTGCCTGCATGGGTCTGAATACGTCGGCCGAGGCGCCGCTGCCCGTCGGCCAGGTGTCCCGGCTCATCGGGGGCTGGATCGAGCGGCTGGGCCAGGTGTGGGTGGAGGGGCAGATCACGCAGCTCAACCGCCGTCCGGGCGCGGGGGTGGTGTTCCTGACCCTGCGCGACCCGTCGCACGACATCTCGGTGAGCGTGACCTGCTACCGCGAGGTCTTCGACGAGGTCGCCGACGTGGTGCAGGAGGGGGCGCGGGTCGTGCTCCTGGCCAAGCCGCAGTGGTACGCGGTGCGCGGCCAGCTGTCGCTGCGGGCCACGGAGATACGGCCGGTCGGCATCGGCGAGCTGCTGGCGCGGCTGGAGAAGCTCAAGCGCTCGCTGGCTGCCGAGGGGCTGTTCGCGCTGGACCGCAAGCGGCCGCTGCCGTTCCTGCCGCAGCTGATCGGGCTGGTGGTGGGCCGGGCGTCGGCGGCCGAGCGGGACGTGCTGGAGAACGCGCGGCGGCGGTGGCCGGCGGTGCGGTTCGAGGTGCGCAACGTCGCGGTGCAGGGGGTGCACGCGGTGCCGCAGGTGGTGCGGGCGGTCAAGGAGCTGGACGCGATCGACGAGGTCGACGTGATCATCGTGGCCCGCGGCGGCGGCAGCGTGGAGGACCTGCTGCCGTTCTCGGACGAGGAGGTCGTGCGCACGGTCGCGGCGGCCCGTACGCCGGTGGTGTCGGCGATCGGCCACGAGCCCGACTCGCCGCTGCTGGACCTGGTGGCGGACCTGCGCGCGTCCACCCCGACGGACGCCGCGAAGAAGGTGGTGCCGGACGTGGGCGAGGAGCTGGACCGGGTGGGCATGCTCCGCGACCGCGCGCTGCGCTCCGTACGCGCCCTGCTGGACCGGGAGGAGCGGGGGCTGGCGCACGCGCTGGCGCGGCCGGTCTTCGTGCACCCGCAGCGGATGGTCGAGGACCGGGAGGGGCAGGTCGAGGCGCTGCTGGCGCGCAGCCGCCGGACGCTGGGGCACCTGCTGGACCGGGCCGACTCGGAGCTGGCGCACACCCGGGCCCGGGTGGTGGCGCTGTCGCCGGCGGCGACCCTGGAGCGGGGGTACGCGGTGCTCCAGCGGGCCGACGGGCACGTGGTGCGGTCGCCCTCGGAGGTGGGGGCGGACGAGCCGCTGAGGGCGCGGGTCGCCGAGGGGGAGTTCACCGTGCGGGTGGCCGGGGAGCCCGGCGGGGACGGGGCCGGCAGCTGACCGGGCGGCGCCGGCGGGGTCCCGGCCGCGGCCTCGAACCGCAGCCGACGCACCGTCTCAAGTCCCTTGAATTCGACCGTAGTTATTCGTACACACGCAATCCTTCCGCCACACTACCGACCTAGGATGATCACGGATGGCCGAGACGGACACCGGCACGGAGACGGCACTGGGCTATGAGCAGGCCCGCGACGAACTGATCGAGGTGGTGCGCCGCCTGGAGGCGGGGGGCACCTCGCTGGAGGAGTCCCTGGCCCTGTGGGAGCGGGGCGAGGAGCTGGCGCAGGTCTGCCGGCACTGGCTGGAGGGGGCGCGGGCCCGGCTGGACTCCGCGCTGGCCGCGCGGGAGGGGCGTGAGGGTGGAGGTGCGGAAACCGGCGGAACGGGAGCCGGGGAATAGGAACCTGCGTGCGCAGGTTGATGCCGTTCGTTGAACTACGAACCACCAGTTAGTTGAAATTTCATCTATCTGGTCGTAGAGTCGTTCACGTCGCTTCGACCAGCACGTATGGAAGGCACCCAGATGTCCCTCGTTCTTGACCCCGCCGCCCAGGACCTCCTCTTCCGCGAGGCCCGCACCGCCAACACGTTCTCGGACGAGCCGGTGACGGACGAGCAGATCCAGGCCATCTACGACCTGGTCAAGTTCGGCCCGACGGCGTTCAACCAGACGCCGCTGCGCATCACCCTGGTCCGCTCCGCCGAGGCCCGCGAGCGCCTCGTGAAGCACATGGCCGAGGGCAACCAGCCGAAGACCGCCACCGCCCCGCTGGTCGCGATCCTCTCCGCGGACAACGAGTTCCACGACGAGCTGCCCCAGCTCCTCCCCCACTTCCCGCAGGCCAAGGACGTCTTCTTCTCCGAGCGTCCGGTCCGCGAGCAGTCCGCGCTGCTGAACGCCGCCCTGCAGGCCGCCTACTTCATCGTGGGCATCCGCGCCGCCGGCCTGGCCGCCGGCCCGATGACCGGCCTGGACTTCGGCGGCGTGCAGAAGGAGTTCCTGGACGCCGACCACACCCCGCTGATGGTCGTCAACATCGGCAAGCCGGGCGACGACGCCTGGTTCCCGCGCTCCCCGCGCCTGGCGTACGACGACGTCGTCACCACGGTCTGACGACCGACGGCCCGGGCCACCGAGCCCGGGCCTCCCCCGAAGCGACGAGAGGCCGCTCCCCGGATTTCCGGGGGCGGCCTCTTCCGCTTGTCCTGGCGGCGGGTGCCGCCGGCACGGGCGGCGGGCGTCAGCCCTTCTTCGCCTCCAGTGCCTGCGCCATCGCGGCGAGCCGGTCGACGGGGGCCGTGCCGGTCACCACCGTGGTGTGGCCCTGCTCCTCGCGCACCAGGGCGTTGTACTTCGCGCCCTCCCACACCTGCCAGGTCGCGCTGCCCAGGGCGCGGGTCGCGTCGGTCTTCTCCGCCCGCTGCGTCACCCGCGGCACGTACTTCCGCGGCTCCTCGGTCGACTGCTCGACGGCCACGTACTGGCCGTCGGGGTCGAGGAAGCCCAGGTGCCAGGAGTTGGCGTTCCTGCGCTCGTACGTCACCGAGGTCGCGCGCCAGTCCGCCGACAGCCCCTGGGGCGCCGCCACCGGGTACGGCGCCGCGCGCCGGGCCGTGATCAGCTCCACCCGGTAGTCCACCACCCTGGTCGGGTCGGCGTCCTCGTCATGCGGGATGAACACGTAGATGAGGGCCACGACGGCGCCGATCACCGCCAGCGACCGCACCATGTCCCAGATGGTCTGCTTGCCTTTCATACCTGCCACGCGACCATCGTCCCCCATCCACTGGAGCGATCATCGGCAGGGTGGGGCAAAGAGAAGGGGCAAAGCGGGCACATACCAAGCGGATACCGATATGCCGCTCATACGTGCCCCCCTCTGCTCAATCTATCGGCCTAACGATAGAGTCGCAGGACCCTCTTCTCTTTCCGGCCGTCGTCGTACAGAAAGGTGCGCTCCGATGACCGAGCACAACTTGCCGCCCCAGCTCGAGGTCTCCCCCGAGGCCCCCGACCGCAACCTGGCCCTGGAGCTCGTCCGGGTCACCGAGGCCGCAGCCATGGCCGCCGGCCGATGGGTCGGTCGCGGCGACAAGATCGGCGCGGACGGCGCGGCGGTCCGCGCCATGCGCACCCTCGTCTCCACCGTCTCGATGAACGGCGTCGTCGTCATCGGTGAGGGTGAGAAGGACGAGGCCCCGATGCTGTTCAACGGCGAGCGGGTCGGCGACGGCACCGGCGCCGAGGTCGACATCGCCGTCGACCCGATCGACGGTACGACGCTCAACGCCAAGGGCATGCCCAACGCCATCGCCGTACTGGCCGCCGCCGACCGCGGCACCATGTTCGACCCGTCCGCGGTGTTCTACATGGAGAAGCTCGTCACCGGCCCCGAGGCCGCCGACTTCGTCGACATCAACGCCCCCGTCTCGGTCAACATCCGCCGCGTGGCCAAGGCCAAGAGCATGGCCGTCGAGGACATCACGGTCGTCATCCTGGACCGCCCCCGCCACGAGGGCATCGTCAAGGAGATCCGCGAGACCGGCGCCCGGATCAAGTTCATCTCCGACGGCGACGTGGCCGGCTCGATCATGGCCGCCCGCGAGGGCACCGGCGTCGACCTGCTGATGGGCATCGGCGGCACGCCCGAGGGCATCATCTCGGCCTGCGCCATAAAGTGCCTGGGCGGCACGATCCAGGGCAAGCTGTGGCCCAAGGACGAGGCGGAGCGCCAGAAGGCCCTCGACGCCGGCCACGACCTCGGCCGCGTCCTGCACACCGGCGACCTCGTCTCCGGCGACAACGTCTTCTTCGTCGCGACCGGCATCACGGACGGCGAGCTGCTCCGCGGCGTGCACTACCGCTCCGAGACCGCCACCACGTCCTCGCTGGTGATGCGCTCGAAGTCGGGCACGATCCGGCAGATCGACTCCACCCACCGCCTGTCGAAGCTGCGCGCGTACAGCGCCATCGACTTCGACCGCGCGCAGTAGCGGTACACCCCGGCAGCGCCGGGGCGGCACGGCAAGGGGCGGTCCCTGTGCGGGGGACCGCCCCTTTGCCATGCCCGCGGTACGCGCGTCGTGCGTGCCCGCGTACGTACGTCAGCCCGCGGCCGCGATCGGTCCGGCGCCCGGCGCCTGGCGCAGCTCGGCCGCCCGGCGGCGCCGCCTGGCCAGCACCACGCGGCGCTCGGCGGCGGTCAGGCCGCCCCACACGCCGTACGGCTCGGGCTGGAGCAGCGCGTGCTCACGGCAGGCGACCATCACGGGACACCGGGCGCAGACCCGCTTCGCGGCCTCCTCCCGGGACAGCCGGGCGGCCGTCGGCTCCTTGGAGGGCGCGAAGAAGAGTCCCGCCTCGTCCCGGCGGCAGACCGCCTCCGAGTGCCATGGGCCGTCCTCTTCCCTGGCTGGCACCCGCGGGGCCGGAACCGACGGCGCTGCGGCTACCTGCAGGGACTGATGCGGCGGTTGAAGCACGGTCTACTCCTGACGACGGATTCGCGAGCGAGAGACGATGCGACAGTCCCTACCCGCTGTGCGTGCCCCTAAGCACTGCGTGCCGCCGTGGCGCCCGTTATCCGGCACGAAGTGACCGGAATTCGCCGGTCCTCCGCAGGTCAGGTGTCCAGGCGCTTCCGCAGCCGGCCGGCCAGGTCGACGAGCCGGTGCCCGCGCCTGGGCTTGGCCTCGATGTTGCCGAGCAGCGCGAACCCGCGGACGATCACGACCGGGGCCCCCGGGTCCGTCCCCTCGTGGTCCGCGACCTCGAAGTTCCCGAGGACGCCGCTGCCGTGCCCGCGCAGCGTCACGTTCTCCGGGACCTTGATCTCGACGCTGCCGAGCACCGCCGTCGCGCTGATCTCGATGACCTGCTGCTCGAAGACGGCCTCGGAGAGGTCGATCGTCACGTCGCCCATGACGCTGATCGCGCGGGTACGGGCGCCGGGCCGCCAGCGGCCCTTGCGGGTGGCGCCCGAGCACACCGCGAACAGCGTCTCCGGCTGACCGCCGTAGGGCGGCGCCGGGGCGTAGTGCGGGACGGCGGCGGGGGCCTGGGCCTGGGCGTGCGGGCCGGGGAGGTCGCGTACCAGCGCCTCCAGCTCGCCGACGGTCTTGCGCGCGTAGAGCGCGTCGAGGCGCTCGGAGTGCTCCTCGGCGGTCAGGCGGCCCTCGGCGAGCGCGTCGGCGAGGACGTGGGCGATGCGGTCGCGGTCGGCGTCCGAGGCCCGGATCGCGGCGGCCGGGTCGGCGGGTGCGGCGGCGGGGTGCTTTTCGAGGTCCACCGACCCAGCATAGCGAGACGCGATAGATCGCGATACTGCCGAGTGAGCCTTACCTCACATACAGGACTCCCGGAGGAGGTCCTACGCTGGTCTACTGCGCTGCCAACGGACGTCAGCGCATCTGCCGAGTGAGGAATGGCCGCGGTAAAGATGCCAGAGTTTGCGTACACCGATCTGCTCCCCCTGGGAGAGGACAACACGCCCTACCGACTGGTGACCTCCGAGGGTGTCTCCACCTTCGAGGCCGACGGCCGTACGTTCCTCAAGGTCGAGCCGGAGGCGCTGCGCCTGCTGGCCGCCGAGGCGATCCACGACATCCAGCACTACCTGCGCCCGGAGCACCTCGCGCAGCTGCGCCGCATCATCGACGACCCCGAGGCGTCGTCGAACGACAAGTTCGTGGCGCTCGACCTGCTGAAGAACGCGAACATCGCGGCCGCGGGCGTGCTGCCGATGTGCCAGGACACCGGCACGGCGATCGTGATGGGCAAGCGCGGCCAGAACGTCCTGACGCAGGGCGGCGACGAGGAGGCCCTCTCGCGCGGCATCTACGACGCCTACACCAAGCTCAACCTGCGGTACTCGCAGATGGCCCCGCTGACCATGTGGGACGAGAAGAACACCGGCTCGAACCTGCCCGCGCAGATCGAGCTGTTCGCGACCGACGGCGGCGCGTACAAGTTCCTCTTCATGGCCAAGGGCGGCGGCTCGGCCAACAAGTCGTTCCTGTACCAGGAGACCAAGGCCGTCCTCAACGAGGCGTCCATGATGAAGTTCCTGGAGGAGAAGATCCGTTCGCTGGGTACCGCGGCCTGCCCGCCGTACCACCTGGCCATCGTGGTCGGCGGCACCTCGGCCGAGCACGCGCTGAAGACGGCGAAGCTGGCGTCGGCGCACTACCTGGACGAACTGCCCCGCGAGGGCTCGGTGCTGGGCCACGGCTTCCGCGACGAGGCGCTGGAGCAGCAGGTCTTCGAGCTGACGCAGAAGATCGGGATCGGCGCCCAGTTCGGCGGCAAGTACTTCTGCCACGACGTGCGCGTGGTGCGCCTGCCGCGGCACGGCGCCTCGCTGCCGGTGGCCATCGCCGTCTCCTGCTCGGCGGACCGCCAGGCGGTCGCCAAGATCACGGCGGAGGGCGTCTTCCTGGAGCAGCTGGAGAAGGACCCGGCGCGCTTCCTGCCGGACACCACCGAAGCGCACCTGGACACGTCCGGTGACGTGGTCCAGATCGACCTGACCCGGCCGATGGACGACATCCTCGCCGAGCTGACCAAGCACCCGGTGAAGACCCGGCTGTCCCTGACCGGCCCGCTGGTCGTCGCGCGCGACATCGCGCACGCGAAGATCAAGGAGCTGCTGGACTCCGGCGCGGAGATGCCGCAGTACCTGAAGGACCACCCGGTCTACTACGCGGGCCCGGCGAAGACCCCCGAGGGTTACGCGTCCGGCTCCTTCGGCCCGACCACGGCCGGCCGGATGGACTCGTACGTCGCCCAGTTCCAGGCGGCGGGCGGCTCGAAGGTCATGCTGGCCAAGGGCAACCGCTCGCAGCAGGTGACGGACGCGTGCGGCACGCACGGCGGCTTCTACCTGGGCTCCATCGGCGGCCCTGCGGCGCGGCTGGCCCAGGACTGCATCAAGAAGGTCGAGGTCCTGGAGTACGAGGAGCTCGGCATGGAGGCCGTCTGGAAGATCGAGGTCGAGGACTTCCCGGCCTTCATCGTGGTCGACGACAAGGGCAACGACTTCTTCCAGAACCCCGCCCCGGAGCCGACGTTCACCCACATCCCGGTCCGCGGTCCCGGTCTGGGCTGAGCCGTGCCGCGGTCGTGGGGCCCCGGGCGGGGTCCCACGGCCGGTGGTGGGCGGTGAGCGGTCGGCCGCCCGCCGTCAGCGGAAGAAGTGCAGCTCCATCTTCTGGTACCCGTCGCCCCCGTCGGAGAAGCGGATGTAGCCGCGGGCGTCCTTGAAGTCCCCGGTGCCGCCGGTGATGGCGCCGTCGAAGGACGGCAGGGCCTCGTCGTCGGGGTTGACCGACACCAGCGCCTGGACGGCGAGCTGGCCGCCGGGGCCGCCGTTGAGGGTGAGCGTGCCGATGCACTGCATGTCGCTGGGGTTGTTGCCCGACCCGGCGCGTACGACGGTGCAGCTGACGCCGTCCCGGCCGATGGTCGAGCCGCCCTTCTCGCGGTAGAGGTCGTCGGCGAAGGCGAAGCTCTGGCCGACCTCGGGTTCCTCGTTGCCGGGGCTCTCGCCGCCGCTCGGAACCTCCTTGGCGTAGATCGTGAAGTCGGCCACGGCGGCGGATGCCGGCGCCGGGAAGCCGAGGGCGACGGCGGCGGCCACGCAGGCCCCGAGCGTGCCGAGTCTCCTGTAGCTGCGGGACATGTACTGCCTCCTGGGCGTCAGGCTTACCCCGTCCGGCCCCCGAGCCTCCTTCATTGTCCGCCGCACCCCGCGCCCGCGCCCGGTGAGCCTTCCGGGGCCCCTCGCGGCCCCCGGAAAGCACAACGCCCGGCCGGTGGGTCGCCGGCCGGGGCTGTGGGGGGTGCGGAGTGTGACGGGTGGCGGTTACGCGAAGCGCTGCGCGGCGGATCCGTTGCAGGGCTGGAGCTTCACCTGGTCCTTGGGGGCGGCCAGGGTGAGGCACATCGACGGGGCCGCCACGGGGCGGTAGGTGGACCCGTCGCGGGTGAACTTCTGGTTGGCGCCGCCGTGGCAGTTCCACAGGACGAGCGGCGTGCCGGCCGCGTAGTTGGCGCCCGTGACGTCGAGGCAGCGGTCGTGGGTGAGCTCGACGTGCACCGATTTGCGGGCCGCGTCGTACCACCAGCCCTGGTTGCGGCCGCCGTGGCAGTCCCAGCCGATGGCCTTGGTGCCGTTGGCGCTCGCGCCGCCGTTGGCGTCCAGGCAGGTGCCGGTGGCCTCGTTCTTCAGCGGCCTGAAGGCGTCGTCCCAGGCCACCGGCTGCAGGACGGGGGTGCCGGTGGAGCCCGGGTCGGCGCAGCTCGCCTCGCGCAGCCCGGAGTCGTAGAGCTGGGTCAGGCAGGACGCGAACGCGCCGTGACCCCGGTGGTTCGGGTGGAAGGACTGGCGGGCGGTGTTCTCGTCCCACGGGAAGTGGTCGCCGAGGTCCAGGTAGAGGCCGCGGGCCCAGGCGTCCTCCATGCAGACCTCGTGGCCGTGGAAGAGGCGGGAGTTGTCGAGGTAGACCGCGCCCGACGCCCTGGCCGCCGCCCGCATGCCCTTCTCGAACGTCGGCACGGCGTAGTTGCGGCCCCAGGTGGCGTCGGAGTCGTAGCCGGCGCAGCCGCCGGGCAGCTTGCCGGGGAAGTTCGGGTTGTCGTAGAAGTCGGGGCCGATCGGGCTCGGGTAGCCCATGACCACGAGCTTGTAGTCGGCGTCCGCGTACCCCGCGTCCCGCATGACCGTGCGGAGGTCGGCGACCGTGGCCTCGACCTTGGGGCGGAGGCCGTCGACCCTGGCCTGCCAGCCGGGGGCGTACTTCGGCTCGCAGGTGCCCTGGCTGAGCACCCACCGCGTGACGCAGTCGGTCATGACCGGGCCGAACTGCAGGTCGTCGTTGGCGCCGGCGACGAGCAGGACCATCTTGATGCGGGTGTTGCGGGCCTTGATCGCGAGGCTGTCGCTCTGGACGAGTTCGTCGGCGTACTGCTTGGAGCCGCCGATGCGGATGTTGCCGGTGTACGCGCCGGAGCAGGCCACGTTGAAGGTGAGGTCCGCGGCGATGCCGGTGCGGTGGATGGCGGTGTCGGGCGAGCGGTGGCACTGGTTGGACGAGGTGTTCGTCGCGGGGTCGTAGTTGCCGACGCCCTCGCCGGAGATCTCGCTGTCCCCGAGCGAGATCAGTCCCGTCTTGCGGTCGGCCATCGGGCGGATGGCCGGGTCGCCGTAGATGCGGGTGGCCTCCGCGGCGCGGACGGCCTCCAGTTCGGGCGAGAGGGGTGTGACGGCTGAGGCGGGAGTGGCCGCCTGGGCCGTCGGGGTGATGGCCGACACGCCGCCGAGAGCGGCCGCGAACGCCGCGAACGCGGCGAAGGTAGATCTGATTCTGGGTGTGGTACGCGCCATGGAACGCCTCCCCGGTGTCAGTGTTACCCACGGTATTTACTGGCCAGTAGGGGACTTGGGAATACTTCGAACAAGACAATTGCTCAACTTTTCTGGGAGGCAACGAACATGACTGACGATCAGCACACCGACGACCACCGGATCGAGCACGACTCGATGGGAGAGGTACGGGTCCCCGCGCAGGCCAAGTGGCGTGCGCAGACCCAGCGGGCGGTGGAGAACTTCCCCGTCTCCGGACAGCGGCTCGAAGCCCGGCACATCGCCGCGCTGGCCCGCGTGAAGGCCGCCGCGGCCGCGGTCAACGCCCGTCTGGGGGTGCTGGATCAGGACATGGCGGACGCCATCGCCGCGGCCGCCGAGGAGGTCGCGGAGGGCCGCTGGGACGACCAGTTCCCGGTGGACGTGTTCCAGACGGGCTCGGGCACCTCGTCCAACATGAACGCCAACGAGGTGATCGCCACCCTCGCCGCCGAGCGCCTGGGCCGGCCGGTCCACCCCAACGACCACGTCAACGCCTCGCAGAGCTCCAACGACGTCTTCCCGTCGAGCATCCACATCGCCGCCACCGCCGCGGTCACCAACGACCTGGTCCCGGCCCTGGCCCACCTCGCCGAGGCCCTGGAGCGGAAGTCCGCCGAGTTCGCCGAGGTCGTGAAGTCCGGCCGCACCCACCTGATGGACGCCACCCCGGTCACCCTGGGCCAGGAGTTCGGCGGGTACGCCGCCCAGGTCCGGTACGGGATCGAGCGCCTGCGCACCTCGCTCCCCCGGCTCGCCGAACTCCCCCTCGGCGGCACGGCCGTGGGCACCGGCATCAACACCCCGCCCGGGTTCTCCGCGGCCGTGATCGCCGAGGTCGCCGCCGCCACCGGCCTCCCCCTGACCGAGGCCCGGGACCACTTCGAGGCCCAGGGCGCCCGGGACGCGCTCGTCGAGACCTCGGGACAACTGCGGACGATCGCCGTATCGCTCACCAAAATCGCCAACGATCTGCGCTGGATGTCCTCGGGACCGCGCACCGGACTGGCCGAAATCAATCTGCCCGACCTCCAGCCGGGTTCCTCGATCATGCCCGGCAAGGTCAACCCGGTCGTGCCCGAGGCGGTGCTCATGGTCGCCGCACAGGTCACCGGCAACGACACGGCCGTGGCCGTGGCGGGCGCGGCCGGCAACTTCGAGCTCAACGTGATGCTGCCGGTGATGGCGAAGAACCTGCTGGAGTCGGTCCGGCTGCTCGGCAACGCCGCCCGCCTGCTGGCCGACCGCACCGTCGACGGGATCACCGCCAACGTCGAGCGGGCCCGCGAGTACGCCGAGTCCTCTCCCTCGGTCGTCACGCCGCTCAACAAGTACATCGGCTACGAGGAGGCCGCCAAGGTCGCCAAGCGGTCGCTCGCGGAACGCAAGACCATCCGTGAGGTCGTGCTCGAATCCGGCTACGTGGACCGGGGCGACCTCACTCTCGAACAGCTCGACGAGGCCCTCGACGTCCTGCGCATGACCCGCCCCTGACCGCGCCCCGCCCCGGCCCCGACCCTGGCCCCGACCAGGGCCGGACCCGGGCCGGAGCAGGATGCGGACCCCGGCGCGGCCCCGGACGAGCCGGTTCCGCGGGCCGCCGGAGCACCGTCGAAATCCAGCCGATTTACGTCCGTGACCTGCACCGCAGCGGTCCCGGTGCGCCCGCCCCTAAGATCTGCGCATGACAGGTACGGCAGGCACCGCGCACGGCGCGCCCGAGGAAGCGCACTGGGCACCCGGGGACCACATCCTCTGGCGCTACCGCGACAACGCCCCCGGCCTGAAGGGGCACGTCCACATCTGCCGCCCCGTGACCGTGGTGCAGGACACCGCCGACCTCCTCGCGGTCTGGATGGCCCCGGGCACCGAGTGCGTCAAGCCGGTGCTCGCCGACGGCTCCCCCGTCCACGAGGAGCCGCTCGCCACCCGCTACACCGCGCCCCGCACCACCGTCCGCTCGAAGTGGTGGGGCGCCGGCGTGCTGAAGCTGGCCCGGCCCGGCGACCCCTGGTCGGTCTGGCTGTTCTGGGACCACGACTGGGAGTTCAAGAGCTGGTACGTGAACCTCGAGGAGCCCCGGGTCCGCTGGTCCGGCGGCGTCGACTCCGAGGACCACTTCCTGGACATCTCCGTCTACCCGGACCACAGCTGGAAGTGGCGGGACGAGGACGAGTTCGCCCAGGCCCAGCGGTCCGGCCTGATGGGCCCCGCCCAGGCGGCCCGGGTACGGGACGCGGGACGCGCGGCGGTCGACGTGATCACGGCGTGGGGGCGGCCGTTCTCCGACCGCTGGCAGGACTGGCGGCCCGATCCGGGCTGGGCCGTCCCGGCCCTTCCCGAGGACTGGGACCGGACCCCGGCGCATATGACCTCATGAGACCCTTGATGCGCCCCCGGGGTTCAAACGTAGGATCGTCCTCCGCAAGGCTGCACTTCCGTAATTCTCATACTGTGCGCAGGACTTGACCAGGAGTCACCGAACCGAGCGAGAGGTAACGAGCGGGGAGCGGGTTTGACGGGCGACGGTGCCCGTGCCGCTGAGCGGGTATACCGCGACTGACCGAGTTGTGTGCAGCGCACATCGAGCGCAAACGGACGGAATTCCACGCGTGACGGAGTACCCCACCTCTCACGAGGGCCCGCAGCCGGGTGCCGGGGCAGCGGCGAGCGCGGCGGCGAACCACGCCCCGGGCGGTCTCGGCGTGCCCGCGCAGCCGGGCGGCCGGCCCGCCGCCGGCACCTCCGGTACGAGCACGGGCACCGGTCCCGGCCCGCGCACCTCCGCCACCGCGTCGGCCGACCCCGAGGGCCACGACAAGGCGCCGGCCCCCTCCCGCCAGGCCACCCGCAGCGCGGCACCCGGCGCGGAGGGCATCCCAGGAGCCCGTCGTGCCCCGGCCGCCGGCACCGCGTCCGGCACCACCGACCCCGGCACCCCGGCGGCCCCCGCCGCCCCGGCCGCCGTGCCCGGCACGGCGGACGCCGCCGGCGGCTCCGGCACGGGCACGCCGGCCGCGGGCATCGACCCCACCTCCGTGGCCCGGCGCGAGGGCGACCGGCTGCGCTTCGTCGGCGCGGCGACCCGCCGCATCGCGCGCGGCATCGACCTGGACGAGATCGTCCTGGGCCTGTGCCGGGCCACGGTCCCGACGTTCTCGGACGCGATCCTGGTCTACCTGCGCGATCCGCTCCCGGTCGGCGACGAGCGCCCGGTCGGCCCCGTCGTCTTAAGGCTGCGCCGGACCGACCGCCTGCGGCCCATCGAGGACCTCACCGAGACGGCCGCCCAGGACGGCACCTCGCCCGAGCTGGACTTCAGCCAGCTGCCGCTGCTCGGCCCCCAGGGGGACCTGCCGGCGGCCGAGCTGTGCGAGATCCGGCCCGGCGGCGCGCTGGCCGAGGTGCTGCGCGGCGTCCGCCCGGTGTTCGGTTCCACGCCGGCGGCGCGCGCCGCGCTGCCGGAGCTGCTGGGCGCCGAGCACCCCGTACCGCGCGGGCAGCGGGCCATCCTGGCGCCGCTGCGCGGGCGGCGCCGGGTGATCGGGGCCGCTGTGTTCCTGCGCCGGCCGGACCGGCCCGCCTTCGAGCACAACGACCTGCTGGTCGCGGCCCAGCTGGCCACGCACACCGCACTCGGCATCGACAAGGCCGTGCTGTACGGCCGCGAGGCGTACATCGCGGACGAGCTCCAGCGCACCATGCTGCCGGACAGCCTGCCGCAGCCCACGGGCGTGCGGCTGGCCTCCCGCTACCTCCCCGCGGCCGAGACGGCCCGGGTCGGCGGCGACTGGTACGACGCCATACCGCTGCCCGGCAGCCGGGTCGCGCTGGTCGTGGGCGACGTCATGGGCCACTCCATGACGTCCGCGGCGATCATGGGACAGCTGCGCACCACCGCGCAGACCCTGGCCCAGCTCGACCTGCCCCCGGCCGAGGTGCTGCACCACCTGGACGAGCAGGCGCAGCGGCTCGGCTCGGACCGCATGGCGACCTGCCTGTACGCGGTGTACGACCCGGTCTCGCACCGGATCACCATCGCCAACGCCGGCCACCCGCCGCCGGTGCTGCTCCACCTCGGCGGCCGCGCCGAGGTGCTCCGCGTACCCCCGGGCGCCCCCATCGGCGTCGGCGGGGTCGACTTCGAGGCCGTGGAGCTGGACGCGCCCGCCGGGGCCACCCTGCTGCTGTACACCGACGGTCTGGTCGAGTCCCGGCTGCGGGACGTGTGGACGGGCATCGAGCAGCTGCGCGAGCGGCTGGCCACCACCGCCCAGCTGACCGGCCTGGACCACCCGCCGCCGCTGGAGGCGCTCTGCGACGACGTGCTCGACATGCTCGGGCCCGGCGACCGGGACGACGACATCGCGCTGCTGGCGGCCCGGTTCGACGGGATCGCGCCCAGCGACGTGGCGTACTGGTTCCTCGACCCGGAGGAGACCGCCCCCGGGCGGGCCCGCCGGCTGGCCCGCCGTGCGCTGTCGCGGTGGGGTCTTGAGGAGCTGTCGGACTCGTTGGAGCTGCTGGTCAGCGAGGTGGTCACGAACGCCGTGCGGTACGCCGAGCGGCCGGTGACGCTGCGTCTGCTGCGTACGGACGTGCTGCGGTGCGAGGTCGGCGACGACTCGCCGCAGCTGCCGCGCCAGCGCCGGGCGCGGGACACCGACGAGGGAGGCCGGGGCCTGTTCCTGGTCAACCGGATGGCCCGCAGGTGGGGTGCGACCCGGCTGAGCAGCGGCAAGGTCGTGTGGTTCGAACTGCCGCTGCCGGGCGGGCGCGGCCGGTCCTGAGCCGGGCCGGTCCCGTCACCGCCCGGCAGTACGCCGAAGGGCGGCGCCCCGAGGGGAGCCGCCCTTCGGCGTACTGCTGCGCGGTCAGCCGCTGAGCCGCGCGCCGCCGTCTTCCTCCGGCTTGTCGCCGTCGTCGTCCGAGGCGCTCGGGGACGGGTCGGGCTTGGGCTTGCTCGTCCGCGTCTTGGAGGGCGTCGGCTCCGGGTCCTTGTCCGACTTGCTCGGCTTGGGCGAGGGGTCGTCGTCGTGCTTCCTGGAGCGGCTCGGCGACGGGCTCGGGTCGTCGTCCTTCTTGGAGCGGCTGGCGCTCGGCGTCGGTTCCGGGTCCTCGACGCGGCCCATCTCGGCGTCCTCCAGGTCGAAGGTGTCCGTGCTGACGCCCTGCAGGGCGGCGAGCGTGTACGCCTTCCAGATGTCGGCCGGGAAGCTGGAGCCGCCCGCGCGGCCGCCGCCGGCGGTGCCGGTCAGCGTGACCTGGGTGCCGGTGCCGGGCTCCTCGCCGAACATCGCGACGACGGTGACCAGCTCCGGGGTGTACGCGGTGAACCAGGCGGCCTTGTTGGACTCGGTGGTACCGGTCTTGCCCGCGGCCTCGTAGGCGCTGGAGGACACCGCGTTGGCGGAGCCGTTGCGCACCACGCCGGTGAGGACCTTCGTGACGGTGTCGGCGGTGGCGCGGGACAGCACCTGGCCGCCGATGGGCTCCAGCTCCTCGTAGGTGCGCTCGCTGTGCTTGGCGGCCTTGACGATCGACGGCGTGACCTTCTTGCCGTGGTTGTCGAAGGTGGCGTACACGCCCGCCATGTCGACGGTCGTGGACTGCATGGAGCCGAGGGCCATGGCCGGCCGCTCGACGAAGGCGCCGCGGTCCTTCATGCCGAGGGACAGGGCGGTCTTCTTCACCGTCTTGGGGCCGACGTCCACGATCATCTGCGCGTAGACGGAGTTGACCGAGGAGTTGGTCGCCTTCTGGACGGTGATCCGCTTGCCGTAGTCCTCGTCGTCCTGGTTCTGCGGGGCGAAGGGGGTGTCGCTGCCGACGACCGGGCGGCGGCTGGTGCCGTCGTAGATGGTGTTCGGTGCGATCGGGCGGCCGTCCTGGGTGCTGGCGCCGTTCTCGATGGCGGAGGCGAGCACGATCGGCTTGAACGTCGAGCCCGGCTGGTAGTCCTGCCGGGTCGCGTTGTTGATCCAGTGCTCCTGCTGGCCCCGGCCGCCGTACATCGCGACGATCCGGCCGGTCTTCGGGTCCACGGAGGTGGCACCGGCCTGGACGGCGGCGTCGACCTTGCGGTCCTTGCGGTCGAGCTTGGACTCCAGCTCCTCCTGGACCGCGTTCTCCAGGGCGGCCTGCTTCTTCTTCTCGATGCTGAGGGTGATGTCCCAGCCGCCGGCCTTGATCTGGTCGTCGGTGATGCCCTGGCGGTTCAGCTCCGCCTCGGCGGCCTGGATCAGGTAGCCCTTCTGGCCGTCCATGCCGGAGGCGGGCTTGGGCTTGATCGGGACCGGGAACTGCATGCCGGCGCGCTTGCCGGCGTCCAGCTCGCCCATCTTGACCATGTTGTCGAGGACGTAGTTCCAGCGCTCCTTGGCGAAGGCCTTGCCGCGCTCGGTGGCGATGGCCCAGTCGTAGCCGTTGGGCGACTGGAGGAGCGCGGCGAGGTAGGCGCCCTGCTCCAGGGTGAGCTTGTCGGTGTTGACGCCGTAGTACGCCTGGGCCGCGGCCTGGATGCCGTACGCGCCCCGCCCGTAGTAGCTCGTGTTCATGTAGCCGGCGAGGATCTCCGGCTTCTTCATGCTGCGGTCGACCTTGAGGGCGATGACCAGTTCCTTGAGCTTCCGGGTGACCGTCTGCTCCTGGTTCAGGTAGTAGTTCTTGACGTACTGCTGGGTGATGGTCGAACCACCCTGCTTGCCCTTGCCGGTGACGGTGTTGAGGAGGCCGCGGCCGAGGCCCTTCACGTCCACGCCGTTGTCCTTCTCGAAGGACATGTTCTCCGCGGCGATGAACTCGTTCTGGATCGGCCGGGGGATCTGGTCGATGGAGAGGATGACGCGGTTGACCTCGCCGGTGCGCGCCATCACGGAGCCGTCGGACCACCGGTAGATGTTGCTCTGGAGGGTCGCCTGGTCGTTGGGCTGCGGCACGGGCAGGTAGAAGTAGAAGCCGATCAGCAGGCCCATGCCGAGGAGGAGGGCCCCGAGGAGGGTGCCGAGCACCTTCTTCAACGTGAAGAACCGGCGTATGCCGGTCTTCTGGCCCCGGGTACGCGGCGCCCGTCGCGCCCCGCGCTGCTTCTGAGCGCGTCGCGCTTCTGCTCGGCCCATCGCTCCTGCTCCGCTCGTGTACCCCCGATGTCAGCTCACGAAGCTAACACCGACGGAATGGACAAAGGTCGGCCAATCCGGTCTTTTCCGGACGTGAGAATGAGCACCCACCCCGATGGAACCGACGCATGGAGTGTGCGGGGGGTTGCTGTGAGCTGAAAAAGTGATATCACTTTGCTAAGCAGAGCGACTGATTGAAACGGGGCGGACCATGACGAACACCAACGAACCGACCGACAGCACGGTGGACCCGGTCCTGCCCGACCCGGAGGTGCGCGAGTTCCCCGCGCACAGCGTCGGCGGCGGCACCGCGCTGCTGTGCGGCCTGCTCGGGCTCACGGCCGGCGTCCTGCTGGTGGTGTTCGGCGCCACCGCGCTGACCGGCGGCGGCAAGGCGGCCGTGATCGTCGCGGGCGTCCTGCTGGCGCTCACGGCCTTCGTGATGATGTGCGGCCTCAACTCCGTGGCCCCCGGCGAAGCCCGGGTGGTCCAGCTCTTCGGCCGCTACCGCGGGACGATCCGCACCGACGGCCTGCGCTGGGTGAACCCGCTGACCTCGCGGGAGAAGATCTCCACGCGGGTGCGCAACCACGAGACGGCCGTGCTGAAGGTCAACGACGCGTACGGCAACCCGATCGAGCTGGCGGCCGTCGTGGTCTGGAAGGTCGAGGACACCGCTCAGGCCACCTTCGAGGTCGACGACTTCGAGGAGTTCGTCTCGGTCCAGGCCGAGTCCGCGGTCCGGCACATCGCCATCGAGTACCCGTACGACGCCCACGAGGACGACGGCCTCTCCCTGCGCGAGAACGCCGAGGAGATCACCGAGAAGCTGGCCGTCGAGCTGTCGGCGCGGGTCACGGCGGCGGGCGTGCGGATCATCGAGTCCCGCTTCACCCACCTCGCGTACGCCCCGGAGATCGCCTCCGCGATGCTCCAGCGGCAGCAGGCCGGCGCGGTGGTCGCGGCCCGGCGCCAGATCGTCGAGGGCGCGGTCGGCATGGTCGAGCTCGCCCTGACCCGGCTGGCGGAGGAGGACATCGTGGACCTGGACCCGGAGCGCAAGGCCGCGATGGTGTCGAACCTGATGGTGGTGCTCTGCGGTGACCGCGCCGCGCAGCCGGTCGTGAACACGGGCACCCTGTACCAGTGACCCCTCCAGGGAAGGACCCCGCCGCCCCGACTCCGCCGGATCCCGGCGGGAGCGGCCGGCCCGCGCGCGCCGCGGACCGGCCCGCCAGGGCGGCGCGGGCGGAGCGCAAGCAGGTGCTGCTGCGGCTGGACCCGCAGGTGTACGACGCGCTGGCGCGCTGGGCGGGCGACGAGCTCCGCTCGGCCAATGCCCAGATCGAGTTCCTGCTGCGGCGGGCGCTGGCGGAGTCGGGGCGACTGCCCGGCGACGCGGCTCCCATCGCCCCCAGAGGCCGCCCCCGCAAGTCCCCCGATCCCTGACCCGAAGCCCTCTCGGCACTGCCGCGGGGGCTTCGCCCATGCCGTGCGCGGCCGGGACCAAAGTCCCGTTCCGAACCGTGACACAACCCTCTGACCTGCACGGACAGCTCATCCGCCCCACTCTATGCACCGGGTGTATACATCGGGGGTATACACCGCGTGTACAGTCGTCGGCATGTCCATCGGCCACACCCTGCTCGGCCTGCTAGAGGCCGGCCCACGTCACGGTTACGACCTCAAGCGCGCCTTCGACGAGAAGTTCGGGCACGACCGCCCGCTGCACTACGGGCAGGTCTACTCGACCATGTCCCGGCTGCTGAAGAACGGCCTCGTCGAGGTCGAAGGCATAGAGGCCGGCGGCGGCCCCGACCGCAAGCGCTACGCCATCACCGACGCCGGCATCACCGACGTCGAGGAATGGCTCGCCCAGCCGGAGAAGCCCGAGCCGTACCTCCAGTCGACCCTCTACACCAAGGTCGTCCTCGCGCTCCTCACCGGACGCAGCGCCGCCGACCTCCTCGACACGCAGCGGGCGGAGCACCTCCGCCTGATGCGCATCCTCACCACCCGCAAGCGCAAGGGCGACCTCGCCGACCAGCTCGTCTGCGACCACGCCCTGTTCCACCTCGAAGCGGACCTGCGCTGGCTCGAACTCACCGCCGCCCGGCTCGACCAGCTCGCCCAGGAGGTACGCCGATGAACCCCGCAGGCTCCCTGCTCACCGCCACCGACCTGCGCAAGGCGTACGGGCCCACCAACGCCCTCGACGGCGCCGCCTTCTCCATCCACCCCGGCGAGGTCGTCGCCGTCATGGGCCCCTCGGGCTCCGGCAAGTCGACCCTGCTGCACTGCCTGGCCGGCATCGTCACGCCCGACTCCGGCTCCATCACCTATGCCGGCCGCGAGCTCACCGCCATGAGCGACCGCGAGCGGTCCGCCCTGCGCCGCAGCGAGTTCGGCTTCGTCTTCCAGTTCGGCCAGCTCGTCCCCGAGCTGACCTGCGTCGAGAACGTGGCCCTCCCCCTCCGCCTCAACGGCGCCAAGCGCCGGGAGGCCGAGCGCACCGCCCTGGAGTGGATGGCCCGCCTGGAGGTGGACGGCCTCAAGGACAAGCGCCCCGGCGAGGTCTCCGGCGGCCAGGGCCAGCGCGTCGCCGTGGCCCGCTCCCTCGTCACCGGACCCCGCGTGCTCTTCGCCGACGAGCCCACCGGCGCCCTCGACTCCCTCAACGGCGAGCGCGTGATGCAGCTGCTCACCGAGGCCGCCCGGTCCACCAACGCGGCCGTGGTCCTGGTCACGCACGAGACCCGGGTCGCCGCCTACTCCGACCGCGAGATCGTCGTACGGGACGGCCGCTCCCGCGACATGGAGCGCGTGATATGAGCCTCCGCACCTGGTCCCAGGACCTCCGGATGGGCGCCAGGTTCGCCCTCGGCGGCGGCCGCGAGGGCTGGACCCGCACCCTCCTCACCGCCGTCGGCGTCGGCCTGGGCGTGGCCCTGCTGCTGGTCACCACCGCTCTCCCCAGCGCCCTCCAGGCCCGGGACGTGCGCTCCGACGCACGCAGCACGTTCACCGCTCCGACGGCGGAGGCACCCGGCCCCGGCACCCTGCTGGTCGCCGAGGCGGACTCGACGTTCCGCGAGTACGACGTCTACGGCCGCCAGCTCCAGCCCGAGGGCCCGGACGCCCCCCTGCCGCCCGGCCTGAAGAGCTTCCCCGGCACCGGCGAGCTCGCCGTCTCCCCCGCCCTCGCCGAGCTGCTGAAGTCCTCCGAGGGCAAGCTGCTGCGGGAGCGCCTCAACGGAAAGATCGTCTCCGTCATCGGCGACGAGGGCCTGATCGGCCCCAACGAACTCGCCTTCTACCAGGGCCAGGACCGGCTCCAGCCGGACGGCACCCACATCAAGCGGGTCACCGGCTTCAAGAACGACGCCGTGCCCGAGCCGCTCGACCCCATCCTCACCCTCCTGCTGACCATGGTCTTCGTGGCCCTGCTGATGCCGGTGGCCGTGTTCATCGCCGCGGCCGTCCGCTTCGGCGGCGACCGCCGCGACCGCCGTCTGGCAGCCCTGCGGCTGGTCGGCGCCGACGGCCGGATGACCCGCCGCATCGCCGCGGGTGAGGCGGCCACGGGCTCCGTGCTCGGGCTCGGCCTGGGCGCCGTCTTCTTCCTGCTCGTACGGCACTTCGCCGGCGAGGTCACGCTCATGCAGCGCAGCGTCTTCCCCGCCGACCTCAACCCGACCCTGTGGCTCGCGGCCCTGGTCGCCGTCGCGGTACCGGCCGCGGCCGTCGCCGTCACGCTGCTCGCCCTGCGGGGCGTGGTGATCGAGCCGCTCGGGGTGGTCCGTACCGCCAAGCCGGCCAGGCGCCGCATCTGGTGGCGCCTGCTGATGCCCCTGGGCGGGCTCGCCCTGCTCGTCCCGCTGATGGGACGGGGCAACGAGGAGGGCCAGTTCAACCAGTGGCAGGTCATCGGCGGTGTCGTCCTGCTGCTGGTCGGCATCACGGCGCTGCTGCCCTGGCTGGTCGAGAAGACCGTCGCCCGCCTCGGTGGCGGCGGGGTCTCCTGGCAGCTGGCCGTACGCCGCCTCCAGCTCGGCAGCAGCACCGCCGCCCGTCTGGTCAACGGCATCGCCGTGGCCGTGGCCGGTGCCATCGCGCTCCAGATGCTGTTCGCCGGCGTCGAGGGCGAGTACACCAGGGACACCGGTCAGGACACGCGGCGGGCGGCCATCTCCGTGCACATCCCGTCCGGCAGCGAGTCGGCCCGCCGGACCGACGCCTTCGCCCGGGAACTGGGCGCGATCGAGGGCGTCACCAGGTCGACGCCGCTGAGCACCTCCGACCTCGCCCTCAAGGCCAAGGACCCGGAGCAGAGCGCGTCCCTGACCGTCGGCACGTGCGCGGCCCTGAGCGAACTCGCGACGCTGCCCTCCTGCAAGGACGGCGACACCTTCGTGCTCCAGGGCGGGGACACGTACGGCACCGACATCTCCGCGCTCACCGTGCCGGGCACCCGTCTGTTCGCCGGGCCCGTCTACGGCGACGACCCCACCGCGCACAAGGCGGTGCGGTGGACCCTGCCGAAGGACGCCCGCCCCGCGCCCTCGCGCAAGGACCCCACGGGCGTCATGCGCTCCGGCGTGCTGGCCACCCCCAAGGCCGCGCCCAGGAACCTGGGCGACCGTCTGTACACGATCATCTACGTCCAGGTCCCGCCCGGGAACCGGGACGCAATGGAGCGGGTCCGCACCAAGGTCTTCCTGACGGACCCGATGATGACCGCCTTCACGGCCGTCTCCACCCAGCAGTCCAACCGCTTCGCCACCATTCGCACCGGCCTCTTCATCGGCGCCACGGGCGTGCTGGTGCTGATCGGCGCGAGCATGCTGGTCTCGCAGCTGGAGCAGTTGCGCGAGCGCAAGAAGCTGCTGTCGGCCCTGGTGGCCTTCGGCACCCGCCGCTCCACGCTCAGCCTGTCGGTCCTCTGGCAGACGGCGGTGCCGATCGGCCTGGGCCTGCTGCTGGCCACCGCGACCGGACTCGCGCTGGGCGCCGTACTGATGCGGATGACGAACGTCGCCGTGTCGGTCGACTGGGCCTCGGTGGCCGCGATGACGGGCATCGGCGCCGGCGTGGTGCTGCTGGTGACCGCGCTCAGCCTGCCGCCGCTGCTGCGGCTGATGCGGCCGGACGGCCTCCGTACCGAGTAGCGGCCGGGTACGGCTAGTCCGTGAGCCAGACCGGCAGGGGGCGGACCGCCTCCCGCAGGGCCGCCGCCAGTTCGGTGAACTCCCCCTGCCGCGCCGTCCCGGTGCGCATCGCGAAGGCGATCCGCCGGGACGGCGCCGGTTCGGCGAAGTACCCCGTGGACAGGTACTCGTTGCGGGTGGTCTCCAGCCGCAGGGCGGTGCGCGGCAGCAGCGTCACCCCGAGCCCGCCGGCCACCAGCTGGACCAGCGTGGAGAGCCCGGCGGCCGTGGTGGTGACCGCGGCGCCCTCCTCCCGGCCCGCCTCGCGGCAGATGTCGAGGGCCTGGTCGCGCAGGCAGTGGCCCTCGTCGAGCAGCAGCAGGTTCAGCCCGCGCAGCTCCTCGCGGGGGATGTCGCGGCGGCCGGCCAGCTCGTGGTCGCGCGGCGCGACGAGCACGAAGTCCTCGTCGAACAGCGGGATCTCGGTGACCCCGGGCACGCCGAGGGGCACCGCGAGCAGCAGCAGGTCGAGCCGGCCCCCGGCCAGCCCGTCCAGCAGCGAGGCGGTCTGCTCCTCGTGGACCTGGAGGTCGAGGCGCGGGTAGCGCCGGTGGATCAGGGACAGGACGGTGGGCAGCAGGTACGGCGCCACCGTCGGGATCACCCCGAGGCGCAGTACGCCGGTGAAGGGCGCGCGGACCGCCTCGGCCTCCTCCATCAGCCCGCCGACCGCGTCGAGCACGGTCCGGGCCCGGGCGGCGATGCGTTCCCCGGCGGGAGACAGCAGCACCTTGCGGGTGGTCCGCTCCAGCAGCTGGACGCCGAGGGACTCCTCCAGCGTGGAGACGGCGCCGGAGAGCGCCGGCTGGCTCATTCCGATCGCCGCGGCGGCGTCGCGGAAGTGCAGGTGCTCGGCCACGGCCGCGAAGGCGCGCAGCTGCGCGAGCGTGGGAGCTTTGGGTCCTCTATTACCGACAGCCACTGATAGGTACCTCCGATCACCATCGTAGAGCTTGGCTATTTCTGCAATCAATGCAGCTGTGCCAGCATGTGAGATCCGTCCAACCCTCACGGAAGGTCCCATTCCGCCCCACAAGGGCCGGGGCCCTCCCTCCCGCAAGGAGTGCATGTGCTCACCGTCGGTGACAAGTTCCCCACGTACGATCTGACCGCCTGTGTCTCGCTGGAGGCCGGCCAGGAGTTCGCGCAGATCGACCACAAGACCTACGAGGGCAAGTGGCGCGTGGTGTTCTTCTGGCCGAAGGACTTCACCTTCGTCTGCCCGACCGAGATCGCCGCGTTCGGCAAGCTGAACGACGAGTTCCTCGACCGCGACGCGCAGATCCTGGGCGTCTCCGGCGACTCCGAGTTCGTGCACCACGCCTGGCGCAAGGACCACGCCGACCTGCGTGACCTGCCCTTCCCGATGCTCGCCGACTCCAAGCACGAGCTCATGCAGGCCTGTGGCGTGCAGGGCGAGGACGGCTTCGCGCAGCGCGCCGTCTTCATCGTCGACCAGAACAACGAGATCCAGTTCTCGATGGTGACCGCCGGTTCCGTGGGCCGTAACCCCAAGGAGGTCCTGCGGGTCCTCGACGCCCTGCAGACCGACGAGCTGTGCCCCTGCAACTGGACCAAGGGCGAGGACACCCTCGACGCCGGCAAGCTCCTGGCCGGTGAGTGAGCATGGCCCTCGATGAGCTGAAGGCCGCCGTACCGGACTTCGCCAAGGACCTGAAGCTGAACCTCGGTTCGGTCATCGGCAACCAGGACGCCCTCACCGAGCAGCAGCTCTGGGGCACCGTCCTGGCCTGCGCGATCGCCTCGCGCTCGCCGAAGGTGCTGCGCGAGCTGGAGCCGGAGGCCAAGGCCAGGCTCAAGTCCGAGGCGTACACGGCCGCCAAGTCGGCCGCCGCCATCATGGCGATGAACAACGTCTTCTACCGCACCCGCCACCTGCTCTCCGACCCGGAGTACGGCACGATGCGGGCCGGTCTGCGGATGAACGTCATCGGCAACCCGGGCGTGGACAAGGTCGACTTCGAGCTGTGGTCCCTCGCCGTCTCCGCGATCAACGGCTGCGGCCAGTGCCTCGACTCCCACGAGCAGGTGCTGCGCAAGGCGGGCGTGGACCGCGAGACGATCCAGGAGGCCGTCAAGATCGCCGCGGTGATCCAGGCCGTGGGCGCCACCCTCGACGCCGAGGCCGTGCTCGCCGAGTAGCGGACCCCTCGACGCACCGGACCCCCGGTGCCGCCTCCGGGCGGCGCCGGGGGTCCCGCGCGTCTCAGTCCTTCTTCTCCTTCTGCCGCAGCACGTCCAGCAGCGCCCGGGCGTCCTCGATCATCGCCGCCTTGACCGAGGTGTCGTCGAGGGGGTCCTTGGGCTGCTCCCCCGAGGGCTCCTCGGAGGACCAGTTCCAGTTGGTGGCGGTCTCCACGACCAGGACGGCACCCCCGTCCACCACCCGCAGCTGCGGCCCGCGGTAGTCGCCGCCGCTCATCATGACCGCGTTCTCCCCCAGCCCCGGCACCTGCTCGGGCGTGGCCGGCTCCAGGCCGCCCCACCGCATGTCCTCGGAGTCCGCGTCGAACTCCGGCTCCGGGTCGGTCTTCTTGTGCAGCGTGAGGGTGAAGTAGGCCTCGTAGGAGCGCGACCAGCCCTTCTTCGGGGCCGACTCCTGCCCCATCAGCGTGCACGTGAACCGGTCGACCGCCGGGTGCTCGTTCTCCCGCCGGATGGTCCGCTCCGTCAGGTTGCCCATCAGCCCGCTCAGGGCCTTGGCCTTCACCTCGTCACACAGGTTCAGCGGCGCCCGGTACGCGATGACCGGTGTCTCGGGCTCCCCCGAGCCGTAGACGTACAGGCCGCCCGCCCACACCGCGGACGCCGCCGCGGCACCGCCCAGCGCCCACAGCCACCGGGCCGCCGGGCGCCGCTCGCGCGCCGGCGGCGGCTCGGGCTCCGCCGTGCCGGACCCGCCGCGCGGGTCCTCGTATCCCCCGTCGAGCTCAGGCTCGGATATCACCGTTCGTTTCCCCCTGGTCGGACGGAGCCGCGGCGATCGCCGTCGCCCCGTGGGGGCCCGGACCGATCCGCAGCTCTTGTTCCCGGGAGAACGCCCGCAGGTAGACGACCACCGTGTTCGTGACCGCGACCAGCGGGACCGCGACCACCGCGCCCCCGATTCCGGCGATCATCCCACCCGCAGCGACCGACAGCACCACCGCCAGCGGGTGCACGCGCACCGCCCGGCCGAGGATGAACGGCTGGAGGACGTGGCCCTCGATCTGCTGCACGGCGAGGACGACGAGCAGCACCATCAGGGCGGTGAACACGCCCTGCGTCACCAGGGCCACGACCACCGCGAGGGCACCCGAGATCACCGCGCCGACGAGCGGGATGAAGGCGAAGAGGAAGATGAACACGGCCAGCGGCACGGCCATCGGCACGTCGAGGAAGTAGAGGCCGAGGCCGATGAAGATGGCGTCGATCAGTGCCACGATCACGGTGCCGCGCACGTACGCCGTGAGGGTGCGCCACGCGCGCGGGCCGGCGCCCGCGACGCCCGGCCGGGCGATGGCCGGCACCAGGCCGAGGGTCCACTGCCAGATGCGGCGGCCGTCGTAGAGCAGGAAGAGCGTGGAGAACATCGCGAGCAGGATGCCGGTGAGCGCCTCGACCACCACCGTCACGCCCTGGAGACCGGCCGAGGTGATCTCGTCGGTGTTGGTGGTGATGGTCTCCTGGAGGTTCTTCGCGATGTCGTTGATCTGCTTCTCGGTGACGTGGAACGGGCTGTCCAGCGCCCAGCGCTTGAGCTCGTCGATGCCGTCCCTGACCCGGTCGCCGAGGTCGTCGAGGTTCTCCATGACCTGCCAGACGACGAACCAGCCGACCAGCCCGATCACGACGAAGCCGAGCACCGCGGTCACCGCGGTGGCCAGGCCCCGGGGCAGCCCGGCCCGGCGCAGCCGTACGACGAAGGGCTGGAGCAGCGCGGTGACGAGGAGGGCGGCGGCGAAGGCCAGGACCACGAGGCGGACCTCGGCGATCACCCGCATCAGCACCCAGAGCATCGCGGCGACCAGCAGCAGCCGCCAGCTGGCCTCGGCGGCCACCCTCATGCCCCACGGGACCACGCTGGCCGGCTCCGGGCGGACCTGGCCGGACGCGTGGGCGGCGGCCCCGGGCGGCGGCACGGGTCCGGAACTCACCGGGCCGTCCCCCTCCGTCTCCGCCGCGACCTCCGCACGGCGCTCGTCGAGTGCCGCTTCCACCCGGTCCAGCCCCTTGCCCAGCCTGCTGAGCCAGCCTGGCTTCTTCGACATCTCGGTCCCTTCCCCCCGCCCGTGAGCACAATCCCGGTCGACCGTACACGCGCACAGCCCCCCACCGAAGAACGGTGAGGGGCTGCGACGGATCCCTGGGCGGGCGGCCTAGTACCAGCCGTTGGCCTGCCAGAAGCTCCACGCTCCGCACGGGCTGCCGTAGCGGACGTTCATGTAGTTGAGGCCCCACTCGATCTGCGTGGCGGGGTTGGTGCGCCAGTCCGCACCGGCCGAGGACATCTTCGAGCCGGGCAGCGCCTGCACGAGACCGTAGGCACCGGAGGACGGGTTCTGCGCCCGGTAGTTCCACGTCGACTCGTGGTTGACGATGTTGCTGAAGCACTGGAACTGGCCGGCGCCCACGATCTGACGGGCCATCGCCTTGACCTGCGAGACCGTGTAGGAGCTCTGCGGGGCGAACGAGTCGGCGTCACGCGTGGCGGAACGGCTGGCCGCTTCCTTGGCCTCGCGCTCCTCCTTCGCCTTCTCCTCCGCGGCTTCCTTCTTCGCCTTGGCGTCCTTGGCTGCCTGGATGCGTGCGGCTTCCTCGAGGGACTTCTTCGCGTCCGCGTCGGCCGCGCTGGCGAGGGCGTCGGCCTGCTGCGTCAGGGACGCAGTCTGGACCTGGGCCTGGTCGCCGACCGGGATGTCAGTGAGGAGAGTCGTGCCGGCAGCGGTCGTCTCGAGGTCGCTCGAGGGCTGGGTGTCGCCCGCGGCGACTCCCACGACTGCACCGACGGTGGTGACCGCGGTGGCAGATGCCACTGCGAATCCCCGGACCGAGATCCGGCTCACACGGTTTCCTTCCAGCAGCGTCGCGGCGTGACCTCGCGATGCAAGAGCGCCCCTGGCGCTGGCCTCCGCTAGCAATGGTCACTGGAGGCGCGGGCCCGTGGGCAACTCCCCTGAGAGGAGTGCCGCATGGTGCTTCCGGGCGGCATACGGCGTCGTCTGTTGAGTTGTTGCCGTGCTGTGCAACTCCGAGGAGGTACACGGGTGCCGTATGCGGGGCCTGACGGAAGCAAGACTCTGCCGGAGGTGGACGGCGCAAGGCAATTCCCCGTTACGTGTGAAAGCTCACACCAGGCATGACGCAGAAGGTTCTTGGAAACCCCTGTGCGACACGGCGCCGCCCGGCTAGGCTCCTGTGCCTTTGCCGGGCGGCGCCAACTGGCTGTCCGTTTTAACCGGTTACGGTCAGATCGTCTCCAGCATCTCGGTCACCAGGGCCGCGATCGGCGAGCGCTCCGACCTGGTCAGGGTGATGTGCGCGAAGAGCGGATGCCCCTTCAGCTTCTCGACCACGGCGACCACCCCGTCGTACCGGCCGACCCTCAAGTTGTCGCGCTGGGCGACGTCATGAGTCAGGACAACACGGGAGTTCGCCCCGATACGGGACAGAACGGTCAGCAGGACGTTGCGCTCCAGCGACTGCGCCTCGTCCACGATGACGAACGCGTCGTGGAGCGACCGGCCCCGGATGTGGGTGAGCGGCAGCACCTCCAGCATGCCGCGGCCCAGCACCTCCTCGATCACCTCGCGCCCGGCCACCGCCGAGAGCGTGTCGAAGACCGCCTGCGCCCAGGGGCTCATCTTCTCGGCCTCGGTGCCCGGGAGGTACCCGAGGTCCTGGCCGCCCACGGCGTACAGCGGCCGGAAGACCATCACCTTCTGGTGCTGGCGGCGCTCCAGTACGGCCTCCAGGCCCGCGCAGAGCGCCAGCGCCGACTTGCCGGTGCCGGCCCGGCCGCCCATCGACATGATGCCGACGTCCGGGTCCAGCAGCAGGTCCAGCGCGATGCGCTGCTCGGCGCTGCGGCCGTGGATGCCGAAGGCCTCGCGGTCGCCCCGTACCAGCCGGACGTTGCCGTCGGCCGTGACGCGGCCCAGGGCCTTGCCCCGCTCGGACTGGAGGACCAGTCCGGTGTGAACGGGGAGTTCGGCCGCCTCCGGCACGTACAGGCGCTCCTCGGAGAAGAGGAGGTCGACCTGCTCGCCGGAGAGCGCGAGCTCGCTCATGCCGGTCCAGCCGTCGCCGGTGATGGCCAGCTCCGCGCGGTACTCCTCGGCGAGCAGGCCCACCGAGGAGGCCTTGATGCGGAGCGGCAGGTCCTTCGACACGACCGTGACGTCGTACCCCTCGGCCTGGAGGTTGCGGGCGACCGCGAGGATCCGCGAGTCGTTGTCCCCGAGCCTGAAGCCGGCGGGCAGGACGCCCGGGTCGGAGTGGTTGAGCTCGACACGCAGGGAGCCGCCCAGGTCCCCCAGCGGAATGGGGGCGTCGAGCCGGCCGTACCGGACGCGGAAGTCGTCGAGCAGGCGGAGGGCCTGCCGCGCGAAGTATCCGAGTTCGGGATGGTGCCGCTTGGCCTCCAGCTCGGTGATCACGACGATCGGGAGGACGACCTCGTGTTCGTCGAAGCGGGAGAAAGCGTGCGGGTCGGCCAGCAGGACGCTGGTGTCGAGAACGTAGGTGCGCCTGTCGGGCGTGCGGCGCTTTGTGCTGGTCACCACGGAAGGACGTACCCCCTCGAGTGAGGTCGGGCCATGAAGACCGGACCGGTCATCGGCCGCAATGCCAGGGCCGATTTCCGGCCCTCCGCTTCGTACGTGCTGTCCGCACGCGCGTCCTGGTGCAAAGGGCCTCCCGGGCGGACGGCCCGGTGCCGTCCGCTGAGACTCGACGCCCGTGGATCGGGCGTCGACCTGGTTGGGATATTCCCTCGAACACGGGGTGCCATGCCATGGCATATGACGGACGCGCGGTGAAGTCCTGGTGAAGGCCTTGCGTGGATGCGCTGGTGGGGGGCGCGGCGGTTCCCGGTGGTGCCGGGGACCGTGGTGGGCCGAGAGGCCGTCAGGTGCCGTAGCGCCGGTGGCGGGCCGCGTAGTCGCGCAGCGCCCGCAGGAAGTCGACCTTGCGGAAGGCCGGCCAGAAGACCTCGCAGAAGTAGTACTCGGAGTGGGCGCTCTGCCAGAGCATGAATCCGGACAGGCGCTGCTCGCCGCTGGTGCGGATGACGAGGTCCGGGTCCGGCTGGCCCCGGGTGTAGAGGTGCTCGGAGATGTGGTCGATGTCGAGCTTCTCGGCGAGCTCCTCGAAGGAGGTGCCCTTCTCCGCGTGCTCCAGGAGGAGGGAGCGGACCGCGTCGGCGATCTCCTGGCGGCCGCCGTAGCCCACGGCGACGTTGACGAGTATCCCGTCGACCCCGTGCGTGGCCTCCTCGGCCTCCTTCAGCACGGTCTGGGTCTGCGCGGGCAGGATGTCGAGGTTGCCGACGTGGTGGACGCGCCAGCGGCCGTCGGCGGCGAGGCCGCGGACGGTGTTCTCGATGATGTTCAGCAGCGGGCGGAGCTCGACCTCGGGACGGTCCAGGTTGTCCGTGGACAGCATCCACAGGGTGACGACCTCGACGTCGGTCTCGTTGCACCAGCCCAGCAGCTCGGAGATCTTGTCCGCGCCCGCCTGGTGGCCCTGCTCGGTGGTGCCGCCGGAGGCCTTGGCCCACCGGCGGTTGCCGTCGAGGATGACGCCGATGTGCTTGGGCACCGCAGCGTGATCCAGGCGGCCCTCCACGCGGCGTGCATAGAGTCGGTACACCAGGTCGCGCAGATTCACGTTCTTCCAGCCCCTCCGTGCCAAGACCCCGTGCGAATCGCTTCCCCCGACTGCGCCACATTACTGCGCCCCGGGAGGGGCGGCCCAACCCGGGATGTCACAAGTCCGTGATAGGGAGGACAACGTGACTGATAACAATCCCTATCGGGCAGCAGCGGAGCGGTACGACTCGATGGAGTACCGCCGCACGGGTCGCTCCGGCCTCAAGCTCCCCGCCATCTCCCTGGGCCTCTGGCACAACTTCGGCGACGACCGTTCGCTGGAGTCCCAGCGGGCCATCCTGCGCCGCGGCTTCGACCTCGGCGTCACGCACTTCGACCTGGCGAACAACTACGGACCGCCGCCCGGCTCGGCCGAGCTGAACTTCGGCAAGATCTTCGCCCAGGACTTCGCCGCGTACCGCGACGAGCTGGTGGTCTCCACCAAGGCCGGCTACCTGATGCACCCCGGCCCCTACGGCGAGTGGGGCAGCCGCAAGTACCTGCTCAACTCGCTCGACGCCTCGCTCCGCCGGATGGGCCTCGACCACGTCGACATCTTCTACTCGCACCGCTTCGACCCGGAGACCCCGCTGGAGGAGACCATGGGCGCCCTCGCGTCCGCAGTCCAGCAGGGCAAGGCGCTGTACGTGGGCGTCTCCTCCTACACGGCGGAGCAGACCCGCGAGGCCGCCGGCATCCTGCGCGAGATGGGCGTGCGCGCGCTGATCCACCAGCCCTCCTACTCCATGATCAACCGCTGGACGGAGGAGGACGGCCTGCTCGACACCCTGGAGGAGGCGGGCATGGGCTGCATCTCCTTCGCGCCGCTGGCCCAGGGCCTGCTCACCGGCAAGTACCTCAAGGGCATCCCGGAGGGCTCCCGCGCCACCCAGGGCAAGTCGCTGAACCCGGACCTGCTCTCGGACGAGGTGCTCCGCCGGCTCAACGGCCTGAACGAGATCGCCGCCCGCCGCGGCCAGTCGCTGTCCCAGCTGGCCCTGAACTGGGTGCTGCGCGACGAGCGGATGACCTCGGCCCTGATCGGCGCGTCCAGCGTGTCGCAGCTGGAGGAGAACGTCGCGGCGCTGTCCGGCGCGCCCTTGACGGAGGAGGAGCTGAAGGAGATCGACTCCTTCGCCGTCTCCACCCCGGGCACCAACATCTGGGCCCAGCGCGGCTGACCACTCGCTGACCTGGGGTTTCCCGGGACCCGTCCGGAAACGGAAAACGGGCCGGTCCGTGGGGGGGATACGGACCGGCCCGAGGGGGGGGTTCCACCATAACCCTTCGTAAAGCGTGCTGCGTGCATTGCCGCGACACGATTACGCTCCGAGTCCGCCCAGGAGCAGTCCGGTGAACGCCCCGGCGGCCATGAAGGGACCGAACGGCAGGGCCGTCTTACGGCCCGCCCGGCCCCGCAGCACAAGGGCGAGGCCGTAGATCCCGCCGTAGAGGAAGCCGAGGAAGGCTCCGACGAGCAGTACCCCCCACCCGTACCACCCAAGAGCGACCCCCAGGGCGAGCGCCAGCTTGACGTCCCCGAAGCCCATGCCGTTCGGGTTGATCAGGAACAGCAGGAAGTACGCCGCCCCCAGCACCAGCCCGCCCAGCAGTCCGCCCCGCCAGGACCCGGCGGCCCCCGGCGCCAGCGCGGCGGCCCCCAGCAGCGCCGCGGCCCCGGCGGCCAGCGGCAGGGTCAGCACGTCGGGCAGCCGGTGCACCGCCCGGTCCACCAGCGCCAGCAGCACGGCGAACGGCGCGAGCAGCACCCACACGGCGGCCTCCGGCACGGTCCCGGCGGCCCAGGCCAGGGCCCCGCACACCCCACCGGTGAGCACGGCGACCCGCACCGCGTGCGGCCCGTACGGAACCCCGGCGCAGCGGGCCGTACCCAGCCAGCCACCGGCGCGGCCGGTGAGCGGATGGCCCTGGGGGCAGGCCGCGCGCCAGGGCTCGCCCGGCTCGACGGCGAGCCGGTAGGCGGCACGCGGCAGCACGAGCCCGGCGGCGGTGCCGTAGCCGACGGCGGCGAGGGTGATCAGGAGTGCGAGCACGCCCCCGACCCTAGGGAGCCCCTGGGCCCGGGTCATGGGCCCGTGGACCCATTCGCGGCGGGACCCGCGGGGCCTAGCCTGGGCCGCGCACCCGCACGGCCCGGGCCGCGGGTGGCCCGGGAGGCACGGCTGGGAAGGGGACGCGGATGGCGCGGCGCTGGCAGGACGGCAAGGGGACGCTGACGGTGGAGGGCCTGGACGTGCCGGTGGAGATCGCCGCCTCCTACCGCGCCCGCACCCGGGGGCTGCTCGGGCGGGACGGGATCGAGGGGGCGCTGCTGCTGACCCCCGCGGGGAGCATCCACACCTTCCGGATGCGGTTCGCGATCGACGTGGCGTACCTCGACCGGGACCTGCGCGTCCGCGCGGTGCGTACGATGCGGCCCGGACGCCTGGGCCTGCCCCGGCCGCACTCCCGTCACGTGCTGGAGGCGGAGGCCGGACAGATGGCCCGCTGGGGGCTGAGGCCGGGCGTCACCGTGGAGCTCCACCGGGTCTGAGCGGGAAGCCGGGCTGGCGGGACGCCGGACCGGACGTCCGCGGGACCGCGGACCGGACGTCCGCGGGACGCCGGACCGGACGTCTGCGGGACCGCGGGCCGCACGTCCGAGGGACCGCGGGCCGGACGTCTCCGGGCCGCCGGGCCGGCGGACTGCGGGCCCGGAGTCCGCGCGACGCCGGGCCGCGGACCACAGGCCGGACACCCGCCGGCCGGGGCCGGGGCGCACGGTAGGTTGGACCGGTTGGGCTCGGGCTGTGGTGGGGAGCGGTCGTGACGGAGAACGCGCAGGTGGCGGCGCTTGAGCGGCTGATGCCCGCGGTACACGGCGCCGACGAGGAGATCGACTGGGCGGCCGCGGAGGCCGCCTGGGGCACCCGCTTCCCCGCGGACTACGTCGCCTTCATGGCCCGCTTCGGCGCGGGCGGCATCAACGGCGAGGCGAGCGTCCTGCTGCCGCTGGCCAAGCGCGGCCCGCAGTGGGACCCGGACCAGATGGCGGAGGAGACCGCGAACGCCCGCGCCCAGTGGGCCGTGCTCGGTGGGCGGGCCGCCTTCGAGGCGGACCCCGCGCACATCCTGGCCTGGGGGGTCACCGGCGGCTCGGACATACTCTGCTGGCTCACCTCCGACCCGGACCCGGACCGCTGGCCGGTGCTGGTGTGCGGGCGGCACACGGCCGAGGTGTTCGCGCTCCACCCCTACGGGATGGCGGAGTTCCTGTGCCGCCTGTTCTCCGACGAGTTCGAGGTCAATCCGGTGTCCCTGGTGTTCTGGGACAGCGAGCGGCCCCAGAGCTTCGTGAACTGGCGCGAGGAGCAGCGCCGCTGGCTCGCGGGGCTCAACCCGCAGACGGGCGAGCCGGACCCGTACGCGGGGCGCTGAGACCTGCAGGGGGCCGGACGGCCCGTGCGGGGCGCTGAGGGCCCGTACGCCGGCCCGCGCCCCGTACGTGTGCGGCCCCGGCCTACTCGCCGCCGATGAGCACCGTCAGCGTCCCGGAGAGCAGGGCCGCCAGGCCGCAGCCCACCGTGATCACCGCCGCCTGGCGTACGGGCGACCAGCCCGCCCCGCGCCCCGCGATGGTGGCGGTGCGCTCCGGGTCGGCGGGGTCGTAGGTGACCGTGACCGGGTCGCCGGTGCCCGTAGTCCAGGGGGCCAGGTCGCGGAACTCGACCTCCCGCCCGTCCTCCGCGGTCCGGAAGCGGAAGAAGTACTCCCGGGCGTCGGTGTCCGAGTGGGTGACCACCCGTGCGCACTCCCCCGGCACCCGGACCCCGTGCCGCACGGTGCGCAGCACGGTCGCCAGGCGGCGCCCGTACTTCACGGCGACGGCGGCGAAGAGCAGCGTCATCGCGCCGAAGAAGAGGTAGCCGCCGCCCGGGACCCGCACGCTCAGCGCACCTCGACGCTCTTGATGACGGCGGCCAGCTCGGAGCCGCTCCGCGCCGCCTTCACCGTGTCCACGCGGACCGCGAAGGACTGCCCCTTCGAGTCCAGGCCGGTGAGGATCAGCCCGGCGACCCGGGTGCCCTTGGGCGGTCCGCCGGGCGCACCCGTGGCGGTGAACTCGAAGTCGATGCGCTTGGCCGCGCCGGTGCCCGCGAGGTCGATGTCGCGGGTGCCCTGGAGGGTGGAGCCGAGCTGGATGCCGGCCTCGGCGCCGATCGCGGCCTCCTCGACGGAGTCGGCGTTCGTGAAGTTCATCCGGATGCTGATCACCGACTCCTTGTGGCCGGACCGCTCGCGCACCGCCGTGGGCCCGTCCTTCGCGGCCTCCTCGCGGTAGCCGTCGGGCCCCTTGGGGTACGCGACGCTGACGGTGGGCGTCCTGAGGGTGCCCCAGCCGTCCGGGACCACCGCCTGCGGGCCGGCGCCGCCGCCCCCGCCGTTGCCGCCGCCCCCGCCGGCCGTGCCGCAGCCGGCCAGCAGCGCGGCCGCCGCGAGGGCCGTGGCGGCCGCCCTGACGGTCCTCCATCGGGTTCCGGTCGTGCTGCTCACGCGTGCCCGCCCCTCTCCTCGGTCAGTTCGCACAGTAGCTGTAGGGGACGTAGCCGCGGGTGCCGTTGCGGGGTGCTCCCAGGAACTCGGCCTCGTTGAGGACCTCTTCCTTCTTCTCGGTGTTCACCGAGAAGCCGAGGCTGAGGCCCAGGTTGAGCTCGAAGCCGTACTCCGCCGCGTCGGTGGTGCCGGTGTAGCGGGTCCGGCTGGAGCGACCCTTGTCGAACAGCAGCTGGCCGAAGGGGTCGTCGGGTCCCGGCCGGGTCGTGGGGGCCCTGTCGCCGAAGAGGTAGAGGAAGGGCGCCGCGTTGTCGCCGCGGCCGTCGAGCCAGGCCTGGGCGAGGGCCCGGTCGGCCGCGCCCTTGGGGCCCGGCTCGAAGCTGATCGAGTTGGTGATCACCTGGATGCCGGTGGTGTTGTTCGTGCCCTTCACGCCCGCGCTGCCACCGCGCTTGTCGTCGTCCTTCTTGCCGTTGTCGCCGCCGCCCTTGACCCCGTCCTTGGTGCCGCCCTCCTCGATGGTCTGGGTCATGTCGATGCGGATCAGCTCGCCGGTCTTCTTGTCGTACGTGACGGTCAGCGCGCCGGTGCGGACGGTGGTGGCGCCCGCCTCGCCGCTGAGCCCGCCCGCCTCGTACCCCACCTTGGTGCCGTACTCCAGGGCGGCGGTGTACGTGTAGGACTTGGTGCCCTTGAAGTCGTTGTCGGTCCAGGTGGCCTCGGGCGAGAACTTGAAGTTGCCGCCGAGGGTGGCGCTCAGCTTCTTCTCGTCGGCGGCGGAGAGCTTCAGCCCTGCGCCGGCGGAGAGTTCGAGGCCGACCTTGCCGTAACCGATGTGGCGGTCGCCGAGCTTCTCCTCGACGCGCTTGCGGATGCGCTCCTCCTCGGCGAGCGGGCCCTTGCCGAAGATGGCGAGGATGCCGTTGCCGAGGCTGGCGTCGGCGCCACCGGGGGACTTGCGCATCGTCTCGTACATCTTGAGCTTTTCCAGGTCGTCGCGGAACCGGGCGGCCTCCTCGGGGCTGCGGAAGACCCAGGTGTCGCCGTTTGTGACCTTGATGCCGGCGCCGAGTTCGACCTTGTCGGCACCGAACCTGCCGACCTTCATGCCGGGTTTGAAGTCCTTCTTCAGGGCGGCGGACGCGGCGTCCGTGAAGGTGACGAAGACGTACTGGTCCTTGCCGTCGATCACCCCGTCGCCGTTGACGTCCTCCTTGGCCTGGAAGACCTGCTGCTGGAAGCCGTACTCCTGGCCCCACTCGAAGAACAGCACCTTGGCCTTGGAGCCGGCCTTGTCGGTGACGCTGGAGAGCTGGCACAGCGGGGGTTCGAAGTCGGCGTCGGTCAGCGGGGGTCCGCCGGCCTGGTTCCCGCCGCCCGCACAGCCGCCCGTACCGCCGCCGAGGGCGCCGACCGCGCAGAGGAGGCGGGTGGTGAGGGAGCCGCCGATGCCGGCGGCCCCGATGCCGAGGACGAGGGCGCCGACGAGGAGGACGGAGCCGAGGTACTCCATGGCGGTGGCGCCGCGGTCGTACGGGGCCCGGCCGTACGGGGAGCGGCCGTACGGGGAGCGGCCGCGGGTGCGCGGGCCGGCGTACGGGGCGCCGGCGGCGTACGGCCCTCCGCCGGCATACGGCCCTCCGGCGCCGCGGTCGGTGCCCGGCCCGGGGTCGGGCTCGCGCAGCCGGGCCACCGCGACGCCCGTGGCGGTGCCCGCGGCCACCACCGCGCAGGACATCAGCACGCCCTCGACGCCGGCCCGGTCCCGCTGGATCGCCAGGTTCAGCACCTGGGCGACGGCCGGCACGGCGCAGGCGGCCAGGAGGTGACGCCCCCGGTGGTGGCGGTGGGGGGCGGGATGGGCGGCGGCCGCGGCCCAGGCGGCGAGCGCCACGCACACCGCGTTGGGCAGGTGGAGCAGGAGCAGCCGCCCGCCGAAGCCCGCCAGCCGGTCCGGGTCGGCGAACGTCCCGTAGATCCAGCCGACTTGCACGTACTCGGTGAGGCACAGGACGAGCAGTCCCGCGACCCAGGCCCGCACGAGCGCCGCTCCCGCGCCGCTCCGGTACGGGACCTCCGTGGTCCCCCGCATCCGACCGCCCTCCCCTGCCGTACCCGGAAACTGCGCAGCAGCGTCGCCCGGGCGGAAGCGGAACGCGCGGGCCCGTGGGCCCAAGACGGGGCCCAGAGGGCGGCTGGGCCCGGGCGTGGGCCCCGTCCGCCGACCTCCGCCGGACTCCGCCGAACCGGCGGACAAACGGGACGCAACGGCGGTCTACGCGCGTGGGAATTGTTGATCAGATGTCGGAAAACACCAGTAGGAATTCGGCCAGTTGGGGCAACCCCCACACCTGCGGCCCGAAAGGCCAGATCCCACCGAATACGGGAGAGAATTCCGGGCGCAACGGGACACCGAGGGACACGGCAGCCCTGAGCAACTCATAAGCAATACCGGAACCAAAGAATTTCAGGGGTTTTCGACCGTGCGACGAAGAATCTTCGGCGTGACCGCTTCGGCGGCCGCGCTCGGCCTGCTCAGCACCCTCACCGCCTGCGGCAGTTCCTCCGGGTCCGGCGACGACGTCGTCCTCCGCCTGGTGGCCGCCGAGTACGGCGACTCCCCGGGCACCAGCGCCAGGCCCTTCTGGGACAAGGTGACCGCGGCCTACCGCGAGGAGCACCCGGGCACCCGCGTCGAGGTGGAGCTGCTGCCCTGGGCGGACATCGACCGCGAGGTGACCCGCCGGGTCGCCGACGGCGACGCACCCGACATGGCGCTGATGGGCGCGTACTCCGACTTCGCGGCCCAGGACAAGCTGTACGAGGCCAGCGAGCTGCTGTCGGTGTCGGCCGAGGCGAACTTCCTGCCGCCGCTGGCGGAGGCCGGGTCGGTGGGGAACCGCCTTTACGGGCTGCCCTTCGTGGCCAGCAGCCGGCTGCTGTTCTACAACGAGGAACTCTTCGACAAGGCGGGCATCGAGCCGCCGCGGACGTGGAAGGGGCTGAAGAAGGCCGCCGAGGCCCTCAAGGACGACGGCGTGGCGTACCCGTACGCGCTGCCGCTCGGCCCGGAGGAGGCCCACGCCGAGGCGATGATCTGGGAGCTGAGCAACGGCGGCGGCTGGGCCAACAACGGCGGCGGCTACGCCATCGCCTCCGAGGCCAACACCCAGACCTTCGTCTGGCTCCGGGACAACCTGGTCGGCAAGGGCCTCACCGGTCCCGTCGCCCCCGGCAAGCTGAACCGCAAGGACGCCTTCGCGGCCTTCCTGCGCGGTGAGGTCGGCATGCTGAACGGATATCCCTCGCTCGCGCACGAGGCGAAGGCGAAGGGAATTGCCGTCGGCACCGTGGAAATGCCGGTGGCGGACTGGCTGCCGAAGGGCGAGACCCCGCCCACCATGGGCGTCGCGGACTGGATGATGGCGTTCAAGCAGAACGGCAACCGCGAGAGCGTCGGGTCCTTCCTCGACTTCCTCTACGAGGACAAGAACCTCAACGAGTTCGCGAGCCGGTACCACCTGCTGCCCTCGACGACCTCGGCCACCCGCGTCTCGAAGGACGCGGCGGCCGACGAGGTGGACCAGAACTTCCTCACCGCGCTGCTCGGGGCCCAGCTCTACCCCGTCAACGAGCCGTCCTGGATGAAGGTCAGCGACACCATCAAGCACAACATCGGCCGCGCGGTCGCCCCGGGCTCCGACCCGAAGACCGTGCTGGAGGACATCGCGGAGCAGGCCCGCGGCACCTCGAAGAAGAAGTAGGACGACTGACGGTCCGCTCCCTCCCGGACACCGCCCGCACGTACCCCGTACCACGTGCGGAAGGTCCCGCCCGGACAGGACTCCGGACCCGTGCCGTGGCCACCCCCGACGCGGCAGCATGGAGCCGGCGGCGTCGATCCGACGCCCGGGCGGTCGTCGCCCGCACCGCGCCCACAAGGCGCCCGCGGGCCGGCCCGCCCTCTCCTTCTCCCCCTTTCGCTCCCTTCGGGGTCCTCGCCCTAGCCGAGGCTCGTGCGGAGCGGCTCGCAGCTGGAGTCCCAGGTGACCCGGCCGGTCACGGTGACCGTCTGCGCGTCGGGACCGGTGCGGCTGATGCTCCACTCCGCGGTGTAGACGCCGGTGTCACAGGCGACCCGCTTGCCGGTGGGGTGCGTCGCGCGGAGGGTGTGGTGCCGCCCCGCCTTCGCCTCCTCGAACTCCGCCACCAGCCCGCCGCGCGCGTCGCGCAGCACGGCGCGCAGGGTCACGTCGTGCCTGCCGCTCTTGCCCGCCACGACGCTCTTCTTCAGCACGGCCGCGCTGTGCACCTCGTACGCGAACTCGAAGGCCGGCTCGTACCGGGCCGTCGCCGGGTCCCCCACCTGGCCGCCCCACTCGGGCGCGCCCTTCGGCCCCGGCTTCGGCTTCTTCGCCATCTGCAGGCCCGAGTGGAGGCGGAACTGTCCGTCGAGGCGCCGGCGGCCGTCCTCGGACCACTGCTGTCGCATCTTGTCCCCGGCCGGGTCCTGTACGTACGAGCCCGAAGGCGGGGCGGCGGCCGGGGCCCCGGCCGCGCTGAGGGCCGGGGTGAGGGTGAAGAGGGCGGCGGCGGTGGTCACGAGGGTGAGCCGGATGCGCTTCATGCCGGGACAACGGACCGCGCGTGCGGGGCCGTTACGTGGGCCAGGCGGGGTTCACCCGTAAGGGCCGGGCGGGCTCCGGAGGGGTCACGGATTCGTGGTATGAGTCGATCTTCGGCGGCCTCCGATCAAGGATCGCCGGAACCGACCACAGGGGGAACTCGTATGACCGAGGCCGTGAACGAGAACGTGCAGGGCAGTGTCCGGGGCGCGGGGGACGGCGTCCACGGGCAGGTGGCGCCGGGCTGGGAGCCCGTACGGGACGAGCTGGCCGCGTTCGTGGCCGGCGAGCGGCACTCCCCCGAGGCGCAGCTGGTCCTCCACCACGGGGGCCGCCGGGTGGTGGACCTGTGGACCGGCGAGGACACCGGGCCGGACACGCTCGGGACGGTCTACTCGATCACCAAGGGCGCCGCACACCTGGTGGTGGCGCTGCTCGTGCAGGAGGGGCGGATCGACCTGGACCGGCCGGTCTCGGGGTACTGGCCGGAGTTCACCGGGCGCGGGCTGGAGCGGCTGACCGTGCGCGAGCTGCTGGCGCACCGGTCGGGGCTGATCGGCGTCGAGGGCGGCTTCACGTACGACGAACTGACCGACGACGCGGCCCTCGCGGCACGGGTGGTGCGGGCGGAGCCGTACTGGGAGCCGGGGACGAAGTACGGGTACCACGCGATGACCATCGGGGCCCTGACCGGCGAGATGGTGCGGCGGGTGACGGGCCGTACGGTCGCAGAGGAGTACGAGGAGCGGGTCCGCGTCCCGTACGGGCTGGACTTCTACATCGGGCTGCCGGAGGAGCTGGAGGAGCGCTGGGCGCCGATCCTGCCGATGCTGCCGACGGACGAGCAGCTGGCGGCGCGGGCGGCACTGGGCGGCCCCGGCGAGCTGCAGCTGGTCGCCTTCAACTGGAACACCGAGCCGCGGCTCGACATGGTGGACTTCGCCAACGACCGGCGGGTCCGGGCCGGCGGCCCGGCATCGTCGGGCGGGGTCGGCACGGCACGCGGGATCGCCGGGATGTACGCGGCCGCACTGGAGCTGCTGGAGCCGGAGACGGCGACGGTGTGCGCGCGGCTGACCACGCCGGGCGCGGACGCCGTGGTGCCGCAGGAGGACGCCTTCGGCCTGGGCTTCGAGCGGCAGCCGACGGTGGGCGACCGGGCCTTCGGGCACAGCGGCGCGGCCGGGGCCAACGCCTTCGCCGATCCGGCCACGGGGCTGGCGTACGCGTACACGCGCCGCCGGTTCGCCTTCCCGGGCGGTGCGGCGCCGGAGAACGACCGGTTCGCCCGGGTGGCGGTGGAGGTGGCGGGGCGGCTGGGCTGACCCGCCCGGGGTGGGGCGTACGGGCCCTGTCGCCTCAGGCCTGGCCGGTCTCGAAGCGGCTCACCTTGCCTCCCGGGGTGACGGTGAACCGCCACGCGGTCCGCATCTCGCCCCAGGTGTCGTTGCGGTAGCCGACGACCAGGGCCCGGCCGCCGTCGGACTCGGTCTGCACGTCCATGTGGCCGTTCGAGTCGAAGATCTCGCGGTCGGTCCACTCCTTCAGGTCGCGCTCCGACCCGTCGTCGGACATGGTCGCGTCGGTGGTGAGCAGGTCGAAGAACGCCTGCCGGTCGTGGCTGTTGACGGCCGCCACGAAGGCGGCGACGGCGGGGTCGCTGAGCTTGCCGGGGGCGATGGACACGGGGGCTCCTGAGGGGTGGGCAGGACCGAACGGAAACGAACCCCCTCAGGGAACCCCCCTGACGCCATCACCGGCCGGACCCTCACCCGGTCGCCGGACGGCGGGCGTGTCAGGGGCGGGGCGTGCAGGAGCGGGACGTGTCAGGAACGGGACGTGTCAGGAACGGGACGTGTCAGGAGCCGGGGGCGTCCCACACGGGGAAGTCGGTCTTGCGCCCCTGCTCCTTCAGCTCGCCGAGGAAGCGGTCCAGGGCCGTGACGGTCTGCCCGCGGCTGCCGCCGCCGTCGTGGAAGAGCACAGTGGCGCCCTGCTGGGGCAGCTCCTTGTGGATGGTGTGCATGATGGCGCCCACACCCGGCTTCTCGAAGTCCTTCGTGTCGACGTTCCACCCCAGCGGCCGCATCCCGTTCGCGGCGGCGATCCGGCGGCTGTCGGGCGTGAAGGCTCCGCCGGGAGCGCGGTAGTAGTCCACCTTCGCGGACCCGCCGGCGGCCTGCTCGATCAGCTTCTTCGCGTCCAGGATCTCCTTCTCCTGGTACGCCACCGGCTTCTTGTCCATGCCGGTGTCGTGGGACATGGTGTGGTCGCACAGCCGGTGCCCCTCGGCGACGACGCGCCTGACGAGCCCGGGGTACGCCTGGGCCTGCGGCCCGACCATGCAGAAGACCGCCTTCACCTGGTGCTCCTTCAGCACCTCCAGCACCTTGGGCGTCCAGGTCGGGTCGGGCCCGTCGTCGATGGTGACGTTCACCGCGTCGCCGCCGCCCTGCGGCGCGTGCGCGATGCCCTGCGGCACCTGCTTCAGCGCCGGGGGCGCGGCGGGGTTCTTGTCCTCCTGCGGCACCTTCTCGCGGGCCACGGGCCTGGCACCGCCGCGGGACTCGGCCTCGGATGCCGTGATCTGCGTCGCGCCCCACACGGCCGCCGCGAGCGCGACGGCCGAGGCCACGACCACGGCCTGGTTGGTGTACTTCGGCTTGCGTATCTTCGCCATCTTCATCCGTCGTTCCTCCCGCCCTTGATGACGTGACCCCCCGACAGGAGGTTGCAGCCACCCCCATGACCAAACGGCAACAACGCGAATTAGGGACCAAAGGCCCCCAACGGTCTTTATCCCTTCCCCCCTCAGTCCCCGAAGACCCGGCGCACCCACCCGTCACCCGCCGGCGGCACGAAGAAGTAGCCGCCGCCGACGGTCAGCGTGTACTTGGCCATCGCCTCGACGCCGGCAAGCCGCGCCTGCACGGCTTCGAACCCGGCCGCGAGGTCACGTTGAAAGCAGGAGAAGAGGACGCCGCGGTCGGCGTCGCCGCGGTCGTAGGCGTAGCTGCGGCGCACCAGGGGCGGCGGGTTGTGGCGGTCGGGCGCCGCCAGCCGCACGTGGGAGTCGAGCGGCGTGGCCCGCCCGCGCGGGTCGGCACCGAACTCGGGTCGCTCGCCGACCGGGGTCCCGTCCAGCCAACGCCCGTCCCTCCGGCGCCCGATGATCCGCTCCTGCTCCTCGACGGAGTCCCTGTCCCACAGGGCCGTGGCGAGCCGAACGACGCGCACCACCTGGTAACTCCCGCCGACGGCCCACTCCGGCTCCCCGTCGCCGGCCCGCACGAGCGCCGTGTCGGCGATCCCCCGCTCCCCGTTCGGGTTGCCGAACCCGTCGTCGAAGTGGAACGGATTCCGAGCTATCCCGCGCCCGTTCTCCTCCCTGCCCCGCTCCCGGAACCCGTCGATGCGCCAGCGGACCTTCCAGCCGGGGGCGCCGCGGAGCACTCGCCCGACGGCCTCGCGGACGTCGGCCTCGCTCTTGCCGCCGACCTGTACGAGTACATCGCCGCCGGTGCGTTGGGGATCGAGCAGGTCACCGGCGAAGCCGGGCATGGGCGCGAGCTGCCGGGGCCGCCGCGTGCGGGGCACGTCTCGGAAGGCGGTCACCCCGAGGGCGATGCCCCCGCCCTCGGGCAGGGCCCGGACCACGGCGGCAACATCCGTCCGCCGCACCCCACCCGGGGCACCGAAGGCCACCATCGCCACCCGGCGCGGGGGCTCAACCCCCCACAGCTGCGCAGGCACCCGCGGGGCGGCGTCCGCCACGGGCCCACACCCAAGAGCCGCCGCCCCGACCAGTACCCCGGGCACGCCTGCCAACACGAACCGCCGCTTCACGAAGCGGCACTGCGGCGTACGGAAACACTTCCATCAGCCACTTTCCATTGGGCAGTCGGGCCGCCCTCCTCGTCATCCACGAAAAACAAGCCTTCCAGGTCCGGAACGGCTTCAGCGATCCTTTTCAGCTGAGAGAAGACGAGGTCCACCCCGCCAAGCCGCATCACCGCACCGAAGAATGCGTGGGCAATCCAGTTGATCTCCCTCTGCTGGTAGACCCACCCTCCCAAGTACAAGGAGACAGACTCTTCGGAAAGGTGGAACTCGCCGCCTGAATCGCTGAACTGATCCACAACATTGCGGATCACGTCAAGGTCTTGGTAGTCGCAGTCGATGAATCCGCGAACATTGAAATACTGCGCCACTTACCGTCACCCTCCAAGCCCGATACGCACGATCCCACCCTTGCCCTCGATGTAATCTCGCACAGTGTTATGAACTCCATATTTGAACCAGAACTCGGCCTGAACACCCCTCTCGCCCGCCCTCTCGATGGTCCCCTTGATCTGGTTCCGCACCGACTTGCTGAGGAAGTTCTTCGGTCGGTTCACGGCCGCCCAACTCCGCTTCGCCTGAATGAGCGCATTGTCGGTGACTGAGTCGATCTCGCGCCCATCTATCACCTTGGACACGCCGCCCGTATGCAACCTCACCAAGTCTTCCCAGTGAAAGTCAGCCGCTCTACCCCACTGCCCCTGCGCGATGTACTTGCGTACAGTGTCGGAGATTTTCATCCCGCTGCAGTTGTGGACCAAGACCGGGATCTGGCCTGCAAGGACGTAGTAAGTGTGGGGCCCCGAAACCGTGAGGTTGAAGACGTCGCCCGCGGCCTGGTGGCGCTGGACCGCCGCAACCTTCACCAGGGTGCCCGCCGACGTCCGGAGCCAGGTGCCCGCGGTGAGGGCGGAGGCCGGCGTCCAGGACGACGTGGCCGGGACCCAGAAGGGGTGGCCGGACGTGGCCGTGAGGGTGGAGCGCTTGCCGTCCGGTGCGGCCACGGTCAGGTCGACGAGCTGCTTCTCGCCCGAGCCCTGGATCAGGGCTGTGACCGCCTGGGCTCCCGTCTCGCCCGTCTCCGGATCCGTGGCCAGGACCCGGTCGCCCACCGCCACGTCGGCAATCCGTTTGCGGGTGCCGTCCGCCATCAGGACGGGCGTATCGGCAGTGAAGCTGTTGCCGAGGCCGCAGCCCGGCATTGCCCACTTGGCACCGCCCCACGCGCCCAGCATGCCCATCGCGCAGCCCATGGCCGCCGAACGGCCCACCTGGCTCCAGTTGACCTTCCGGCTGGAGAGCCGCTGGGAGCCCCAGTCGAGCAGGCCGTCGATCAGCCCGCCGCCCAGGCAGCCGAGCAGCAGCGGGTTGTTGCCCGTCGGGTCGGTGAACGTCGTCGGCGAGGAGAGCGCGTACTCGTACAGGTTGGGGCCGCCGGCGAAGCCGCTCGGGTCCTGGGAGATGAACCGGCCCGTCTCCGGGTCGTAGTAACGGTCTCGGTAATACAGGAGGCCCGTGCCGTCCGCCTCACGGCCGGTGAAGGTGTGCCGGTTGGAGGTCGACTTCCCCGATCGGGTGGGCTGGCCGTACGGGTCGTACGTGTAGCGCGTGGCCACCGAGCCGTCCGGGTCGGCGAGGCCTACGACCGTGCCCAGGGCGTCCGTCAGGTAGACCTGGGTCTTGCCGTCCTCGGTACGCGTCAGGAACTCGTCCAGGCCGGAGGTCGCCACCGTGGCCGCCGTGGCGCCGGAACCCGTCTGCTCCACCAAGGGGTTCGATGCGTCGGTCAGGAAGCCTCGCTTGACGCCGCCGATCACCGCTTGGATGCGGTTGCCCAGGGCGTCGTACCCGAAGGACGAGTTCTGTCCGGACTTGGTGACCGCAGCCAGGCGGCCGCGTGCGTCCCACTTGTAGGTGCGCAGCCCGTCGTTCTTGAGCTGCCCTTCCGCGTCGTAGCTGAAGGAACGGTCGCCGAAGCGGGTGAGCCGGTTGTCCTTGCCGAAGACCGAACCCGATTCCGCGGCCGGCAGGGCAACGCGGGCCAGTGAGCCCCGCAGCCTCTCCTGGAGACCCCTGGCGTCCCGGGTGTACGCCAGGTCGCCGACCTTCGTCGTGCCCTTCGCGTAGGTGATGCCCTTGACCACTCCGGACCGGTCCAGGTCCGTGGTCCGCAGCATGCCGCCGGGCAGCGCCGCCGTCCGCTCGCGGCCGGCCGCGTCGAGTCCGAAGGTGACCTTCTGGGACCCGCTGGTGACGGAGGTGAGGATGGAGGAGTCGTCGTAGCCGTAGGCCGTTTTGGCGCCGGCCGCCGTCATGGTCAGGCGTCGGTCGGCCGCGTCGTAGGTGTAGGCGACGGTTCCCGAGGGCCCGCTGGTCGAGCGGAGCCGGTCCAACTTGTCGTAGGCGAACGTCGAGGTCCCGAGCCGGGTGTCCGTGATCTTCGCGAGGAGGTCGGCCTTGTCGTACGTGTAGGTGGCCGAGGACTCGGCCTTGCCCGCGAGGTTGACGCCGTACTGCGCCTCCTTTGGGCGTCCGAGCAGGTCGTACGTGGCCGTGGCGGCCTTGCCGAGCCGGTCCGTGACGCGCTTGACCCGTCCTGCCGCGTCGTAGGCGAAGGTCGCCTCCGCGCCGAGCGGGTCGCGAGCCGACTTGGGCCGGTCCGCCTGATCGTACGTCCAGGTCGTGCTGTTGTCCCGCGCGTCCTTGACGCTGGTGAGGTTGCCATTGGCGTCGTAGCCGTAGGCGATGGCGTGGCCGAGCGGGTCGGTGACCTTCTTCGGCTGGTTGAGCGCGTCCCAGCTGATGGTGGTACGTGAACCGGCCTCGTCGGTGAGGGCGGTGACGCGGCCGGCCGCGTCCAGGGTCCGGCGGCTGACGCGCCCCTCCGCGTCCTGGACGGAGACGAGGTCACCGCCCTGGTAGCCGTAGACCGTCACGCCGACCGGGTCGACGACGGAGGCCACTTGACCGCGGGGTGTGTACGTGAACGTGGTCAGGCGCCCCTCGGGGTCGGTGACCTGCCGCAGGTCGCCCTTCCCGTCGTAGACGAAGCGCGTTGCGTTGCCCAGTGCGTCCGTCGCCCTGCTGACCTGGTCGAAGGGACCTCCGTACTCCGCGGTGCCCGTGGTCCTGGCGTCCGCCGTGCCCGCCAGCTCCTTGGCCGAGGTGACGTGGCCGTTCGCGTCGTACGTCAGCTCGGTGCGCCGGCCGTACGGGTCGGTAACGGCGTCGATGCGGTGATACGAGCCGCGCTCGTACTCCGTACGGCGGGCCAGGCTCGTCCCGTAGGCCTGCGTGTCGGACACGCCGTAGCCGGAGGCGTCGAACTCCACGCGCCGCACCGTGCCGCCCGGCTGCGTGACCGTGGCGGCGGTGACCTTCTTGGCGGCGTTCGCGGTGTAGGTGAAGTCGTACGTGGCTCCCTCGGGCAGGGTCTGCTTCCTGACCCTGCCCGAGGAGTCGTAGGTGTTGGTGAGGTAGGTGATGCCTCGGGCGTCGACCGCCGTCCTGATGCGGTTGCTGGTGCCGTCGTACGTGTAGCGGATGGTCTTGCCCGCGGGGTCGGTGACGGAGGCGAGACGGCCGGCGCTGTCGTAGGCGTAGGCGACCTTGCGGCCCGTGTTGTCCCTGGCCTCCTTCACCCGGTGCTGGGTGTCGTAGGAGAGGCTGACCCAGCGGCCGCCGGGCGCGTCGATCCGGGTGATCTCTCCCTTGTCGCGGCTGAGGCGGGTGAGCTTGACGGCGTTGCCGTACCGGTCCCGGATCTCCTTGAGCGGTGCGTACTGCGGGAAGACCCAGACGCCGCCGTCACGGAAGCGGAGCTCCCAGGCACCCGCCTTGTCGTTGACGATCTTCGCTCCGCGCAGCTCGGACGGGGTGTCGACCGGCTCGAAAACCGCGTCGAGGTAGCCGGTGCCCGGCGATGTGCGCTTGAAGTGGACCTTCGCGCCGCCCGGCACGTACAGGTCGACCTCCTGGTACTGCTTCTCCGAGTGCAGGAAGGCGTTGTACGAGAGGTCGCGCCCGATGCCGAAGGCGCGCTTGCGGGTGTCGCCCTGCCAGTAGGTCCGGGTGACGTCGGCCGTGCCGAGGGCGCCGCCCACGGCCAGATCGGTGCGGCTGTCCGTGAGGAGTCCGGTGCTCAGGTCGACCGGGTCGCCGGAGAGCCAGTCGATCACGTCCTTGAGCCAGGACATGTCCCACGGGATGAGGTCGGAGATGTTGAACATCGCCCCGTGGAAGGCCCAGACGCGCGTCGTGGCGTCGGGGAGGACCTGGCGTCCGTCAGCGGAGACCTGGCCGCGGCCGTAGACGTACCAGCCGCGCTTGGCCGGGTCGTAGTCCATGAACTCCACGCGCGTGCCGGGCGGCTCGTGCGTGTAGTTGGGGTAGATGACCTGTGCGCCCTCCGGGAAGACGTACGTGCCACCGGGCTGGACCGTGAAGTAGACGGGGACGACGCTGTTCTTGGGGAGCGGGAACGGAGCGCGGTCGATCGGGATGGCGGTGATGCCCAGCTCGGTGACGGGCCTGCCGCGCTCGTCGCGGACCACCGACCCCTTGGGGATGCGGACCTCCAGTCCGGGGATCTGCGGGGTGGTCAGTACGACCTCCCGCTCGGCCGGGGCCTCGAAGCGGACGGTGTTGCGCGTGTCGAGCGGAGTCATCCACACCGGGAAGCCGAGCTCGCGCGTGGCTCCGGCCTTGGGCTCGATGTGTACGTCGAAGCGGCCGTAGCTGCGCTGCGCCGTGTTGGCCGTGGTGCCGTCGACCACCAGCGTGCGGGCGTCGTCGGCAATGCCGTCGAGGAGGAAGCGGCCCTGGGCGTCCGTGCGGCCGGTCCTGGCGCCAACGCGGACCGAGACCCCGGGGAGCGGCTTGCCGTCCAGCTTGAGGACGCGTCCGGTGAGGGCCGTGTGGCCGGGGGGTGCGCGCAATCCAGTGGCTGTGGGGGTGGCTGTCTCCGGCTTGCCGGTGAGCCAGTCGGTCCCGGCGAGGTTGGTCCTGCTCGGCCGCCAGGTGTCAGGGCCAGAGGGAACCTCAGCGAGCCGGCCGGCTGGTACGGGCTCGGTCGGAGCGGCCGCCTTGACCGCAGAGACGGTTCTCCTGGACAGGCCGAGGGTCAGGTCGCCGGTCTCCAGACCGATCGGTGCGGCCGTGACCGTGTAGGTCCCAGACTCCGGAAGTACGTCGAGGGCGAAGCTCGTTGCTTCCTTCGCCACGTAGCGCTCGCTGTGCAGGAACGTGCCGTCCGGCTGTCGGACGGACAGTTCCCAGGCAGCCGGGGCCCTGCCCACGGTGAGCGCGAGCGGCTGCCCCTTGGTGCCGGAGAAGGTGTACCGCGCGTTCTGGCCGGTCTTGGTCAGCTTGGCCGTGCGCTGGTCACCGTCGGCGGCGAGGGCGCCCGCCGCGACATCGGGTACGAGGGTCAGCGTGGCCTGTCCCCCGACCTTGCCCGGCAGGAGTGCGATGGAGTGCGTCCCCGCAGCCAGCGGGCCGCGGTGATCCACATCGTCCGTCGTGCCGCTGACCGGGTCGCTGACCGGAGTCTTCTCGCCGGGGCGGAGGGTCAGTACCCGGGCGGATTCGAGCGTGGAGTCCGATACGAGGAGGCTGTTTCCGTCACCGGCCTTCGCCGTGTACGCGAAGCGGAACTGCTGTCCGGGGCGGGCCGGTTTGGCAAGCGTGGGGACGTTTGGTGTGAGCGTTCCGAGCTGGACCGCCTTCGAGAACCACAGTTCGAGCGCCCCGGTGGTCGCCTCGTCCGGCTCCACGATCAGAGTATGGGTCCCGGCGGCGAGCCCATCGGCGTAGGCCACGCCCTCGGTGGCGTCGGGCAGGGATCCGAAGTACGAGGTCTTGCCTTCCGGCTTGACCAGCTTGAGGTCCACTCCTTCCGGCAGGGTGATGCCGGTGAAGCCGAACCCGATGACGCCGTCGTCAGGCGAAGCGAAGGAAGCCCGCACCCGCTGGCCCGGACGGCTCACCGTGGCCCGTGCCGAAGCACCGTCCACCGCCGGCCTGGCCACCACGTCGACTGAGAGCGTGAGCGAGGCCGATCCCGTCGCGCCGTACATGGGGTCGACGAGCACCTCGTACGTACCGGTCTCGGGCAGCTCCGGCAGCCCGAGTGCCCTGGACCTCCCAGCGCTGACGTACACGGAATCCAGGACCGCCACGCCCGAGGGAGCGAACACGCTGACGCGCATCGACTCGGTGAACTTGTTGTCCGTCAGGCCGAGCGAAAGGTGCCGGCCCTTCGTTCCGGCGAACGCGGATCGTATGTCCTGGCCGAACCGGGTGTTGTTCAGAGCACTCGACGCCCCTGTGGGCGTGGTCGGCGCCGCCTGCTCGGCCCGCGACACGGTGACCCTGGCCTGTCCGGTGTTGCCGGCGCCCGGGGACAGCTGGAGCGTGTAGCGGCCCGGGACCGGCAGTCGCCCGACCTCCCAGTCGGCCTTCTCGTCGGCGTCGGAGATGTACGCGACGGAATCGACCTGGTTGCCCTGCGGGTCGAACAGCCTGAGCGCCACCGCATCGTTGAACGTCGACGCGTCGATGCCGAAGCCGACGGCGTCGCCGGCCTCACCCTCGAAGTGGACCTCGGCCGTGTTCCCCTCGGTGGCCACCTTTACGGAGGGAGGCGAGGTGTCGTCGTACGAGGTCGAGACGGACGACTCGACCTCACCGACGGACCGGGTCACGGTGAACGTTGGCGTCGACGACGCCTGACCGTCAGCGGTCGCCACGGAGACCGGACCGGTCGTGGCGCCGGGTGGCACCTTCACGGTCAAGCTGGTGGAGGTCCGGGAGACGACCTCGGCAACGACGCCGTTGAACCGGACGACATTGGCGGTGAGGGTGGATGAGAAGCGAGACCCGGTGATGGTCACCGAAGCGCCCGCACCCCCGGTCACCGGGGTCAGCCTGGTGACGGACGGCGCCGCACCGGCGAGGGCGAAGACCTCGGCCGACTCGGCGGCGACGCCGGACACCGTCACCTTGACCTTGCCGTCGGACGCGCCCGACGGCACCGTCACGACCAGGCGGTTCTTCGTCGCAGAAACCACCGTGGCCGTCTTGCCGCCTACGGAGACCAGGTTGGCGTCACGCGTGGTGGAGAAGCCCGTGCCGGAGACGGTGACCTGCCGGCCCTTCGCGGCCCTCGGCGGGACCACGGAGAGCACGGAAACGCGGCTTGAGGGGTAGCGGTCGATTCCGAGACGGTTGCCCGCCGCGTCGTAGCGGTAGCGGGCGGTTTCGCCACCGGGATCCGTGATGCCGACGAGCCTGCCGGCCGCGTCGTACGCGTAGACCGCGTCGCTCGTGGCCGGTCTGGCCTCTGCTGCCGGAGGAGCCGCGGGCCCGGCGAGCGGCAGCTTCCGGGCAGGTGGAGTCGCGGGGCTCACTGCTTTCGGTGGCGGCGAGGCCTGGGCCGGGACCGCTCCTCCGGCAAGGGCCAGAGACAGCCCCAGCACAACTAGCGAACGCAAACGCACAGAAACCCGAGATCCCATGACGCCCTCCCCAGAGCAACGCACACCTCGCCGCGTACGCGACGAACTCCCGTTCCATGGCAACCGGCCTCAACCTACAGGGGGTCGATCGAATGGGAGAGCGGTTTTCAAGGGGATGTTCCTACTGGCGTTGCGTTAGCGAAGACAATCGGCCAGAAGTGGCCGACACGCAGGCATCAGGTGGGGGTCTGCGGGGTCCAGTAGGCGTGGGCGCCCTTGCGGGGGAGGGTTACCCAGGTGCGGGTGCCGCCACCCGGTTCGCGGGAGTCGCCGAAGCCCCAGGCGCCGCCGCATTCGCGGACGATGACCGCGAGGAGGCGGAGTGCGGAGCGGCGGCGGGCCTCGCAGAGGGCGGCGAGCCGCGGGCTCTCGTGGGACGCGTGGCCGTCGTAGACGATCAGCCGGAGCGCGTCGTCGCGGTAGCGGGCGGAGAGGTAGAGCTCCTGGCCGGGGTTCAGGTGGCAGGCGGCTGCCACCAGTTCGCCGGTGACCTGTTCGGCGACGGGCACGAAGCGGTCCATGCGGTGCGCGCGGAGGGCGGCGGTGACCGTGCTGCGCGCGATGCGCCCGCTGTACGGCTCCCCGGGGACGGTCAGGCTGCACGCGAGCCCTTCGGGCGGTGGTGCGTCCGTACGGGCTGCTGCCGGGGGTGAGGCGGGGCAGCCGGTCGCACGGGACGCGGGCAGGAAGGGGCTGAGCATCGCGGACTCCCTTGAGTGACGTGGCGTTTGTGGCATACGTGACTGATGGGGCGTGGCGAGTTCGACGCGCACGAATGGCTTCACGGTGCGGGTGGGGTGGTTGTGGCCTGTCGGTAGGCATGGGCATACCCAACCGATGCGCTTCAACTCCCGTTGCGTGAGCGGTGCGTTACTCAATGTAGAGCGGCGGGTGGCCTTTTGGCCACCCGATCAAGGAACTTGGACCAACTCGTGGCCCGAGCGCCACCTGCCGGGGCAGACTGCCCCCATGGCCCAGAGGACGTCACCCACCCAGCGGCAGCGGAGACTCGGTGCCGAGCTGCGCAAGATACGGCTGGCGGCGGGGGTTTCGGCCGAATCGGCGGCCGGCCTGCTGGGCGTCGACCGCTCCAAGGTGTCCGCCATCGAGTCGGGCATCCGCACCATCAGCGAGGAGCGCCTGCGGACGCTGGCGTGCCACTGCGACTGCGCCGACGAGCAGTACATCGCCGCCCTCGTGGAGATGGCACAGCCGCGGCAGCGGGGCTGGTGGGAGCGGTACCGCGGGTCGTTGTCGGCGGCGTTGCTGGACATCGCGGAACTGGAAGCGCACGCGAGCCGCATGCACTACGCGCACTCCGTGCACATTCCCGGGCTCCTGCAAACCAGCGACCACGCACTCGCGATCTTCCGGTTTGCGGTGCCTGCCCTACCCGAGCAGGAGCTGGCGCTGCGCCTGGCCCTTCGGATGGAACGGCAGCAGGTGCTGGAAGGCGTCGGCGCACCCGAATACCGGGGCATGGTGCACGAGGCGGCCCTGCGTATGCAGTTCGGCGGCCCGAAGGTGGCCCGTTCGCAACTGGAGCACCTGCTGCACATGTCCGAGCACGACAACGTCATCCTGCGCGTGCTGACGTTCGAAGCCGGCGGCTTTCCCGGCGCCGGCCAGACGGTCAACTACGTACAGGGCCGGGTGCCCCAGCTCGATACCGTCCAGGTGGACAGCACCCACGGTCCCGACTTCCTCCACGCGGACGCCCAGCTCGCCAAGTACCGCGCCCACCTGGAATGGATGGAGCGGCTCAGCCTGACGCCGGAGGCGTCGCGGGACTTCATCCACCACCTGGCTCGCCAACTCTGAGGAGACCCGATGGCCGACATCGTCTGGGAAGAACCCTTCTGCGCCGAAGGCGCGAGCTGCTACCGCATCGGCGTTGACGCCGAAGGGAACAGCTACATCGCGGTCGCCGGGAGCGAGGAGCGGTACCTCACCGACTCCGGCGAAGCCCTCCGGCAGCTGATCCGCGACATCAAGGCAGGCAAGGCGGACCACCTGCTGTAGGCCGGACGGGACGGTAGGCCACCCGGCGCACCCGTCGCGCACCGGGCGGGACCGCGTGGTGCGGTGGGAGCCGGAACAGAACGACCGCCTACCCGGGGCCGCCCATGTCCACGTACATCACCATCGCCATCATGGCCGTCGCCCTGGTCGGCGGCCTGCTCGCCAACCACCTGCGGCGCCGTCGGCACGTCAACGCGGACGGGGAGGACGACGGGGAGGAGGCATCGGTCAGCGACCTGATCAGCCCGCTCGAAACCCTCGCCGTGCTGCTGGTCGCCTTCGTGATCGTCGTCGCGGCGGAGTCGTACGGCGCCGCCGGCACCGCCGTGGGCGCGGAGGCGCACCGCGTGGACCAGCTGTACGAGGTGGCCGACTACGCCCCCGAGCCCCAGCGCGAGGGACTCCAGGGTGCGGCCGTCTGCTACGCGCGCGCCATCATCACGTACGAGTGGCCCACGATGGACGGGAACGGCGTGAAGGCGCCCCAGGCGTCGGTCTGGTCGGGCGAGTTCCGCCGGCAGTTCAAGGCCCTGGCCCAGAAGGGGGACGACACGTCGTTCCCCCTCCTCGTGGAGGCCGACGACCAGCGGTCCGTCGCCCGTCAGACCCGGCTCTCGGAGGCGGCGCCCGCGATCCCGTCGGTCGTGTACTGGTTCATGGTGCTCTCGCTCGCCGCCACCGTCGGCGCCTTCGCCTTCGGGCTGCCCCGCAAGCGCGGACCCGCGCACCTGGCACTGCTCGTGGTGCTGGCGGCGCTGTTCACCGGGTCGCTGCTGCTCATCGAGGACATCGACCGGCCGTTCTCGGGCAGCATCAGGATCACGAGCGAGGCGATGGCCGACACGGCCGGCGACATCACCGAGGACTTCGCCGAGGACCACCCGGGCCGGCCCCTCCCCTGCGACGAGAACGGGATCCGGGTCAAGGCGTAAGTGTGGGCCCTGGGCCCCGTCAACAGCTCGCGGCCGGTCGGACCCGGCCCGGGAACCGGCCATTCCCCCGCGCCCCCGCCGCACGCCGGCCGGGGGCGCGACAGCATTCCGGGCGCCAGGTCATTCCGTACGTCCACGCACCACGGAAGGAACCCAGCCCCATGAAGAAGCTCGGCAGGCGCATCGCACGGTTAGGCGCCACCTTCTCCGCAGCCGTCGCGCTGCTCGCCTTCGGCCCCACGGGCGAGGCGTCCGCGGCGGCCCTCGCGGCCGGCCCGTACCTGATCTTCAACAACGTCACCGGTAAGTGCGTCGACCTCCCGAACTACGGCCCGGGCACGGTCAACGGCGGCGTCTACCAGTACACCTGCAACGGCACCTCCGGCGACAACCAGCTCTTTCACTTCGACTACCAGGGCGTCATCGGCGGGTACCTCCAGTACACGATCCGCAACGCGAAGGACGGCCTCTGCCTGGACGTCCCGAACTACGGGCCGGTCGCCGCGGGCACCGTGGTCACCGAGTACTGGTGCCGCCCGAGCGGCGACAACCAGCTCTACTGGCTCTCCCAGCGGCCCGACGGGCACTTCTGGCTCGTCAACCAGGCCAGCGGGCTGTGCCTGGACGTGGACGGGGTGCGGACCGGCGGCAACGACGCGAAGCTCACGCTCTACTACTGCAGCGACAGCGACGACCACCACTGGTCGCTCTACAGCTGACGGCGAGGGGTCAGAGCCGGCGGTCGGTCTCGTCGATGGGGACGTCGTTGATGCTCGCCTCGCGGCGGCGCATCAGCCCGTCCCCGTCGAACTCCCACTGCTCGTTGCCGTGGCTGCGCCACCACTGGCCGTCCGCGTCGTGCCACTCGTACTCGAAGCGGACCGAGATGCGGTTGCCGGTGTACGCCCACAGCTCCTTGCGCAGCCGGTAGTCCAGCTCGCGCTGCCACTTCTCGCGCAGGAAGGCGCGGATCTCGTCGCGGCCGGTCAGGAAGCGGTCGCGGTTCCGCCAGACCGAGTCCTCGGTGTAGGCGAGGGCGACGCGCTCGGGGTCGCGGGTGTTCCAGGCGTCCTCGGCGGCCTGGACCTTGGCGCGGGCGGACTCCTCGGTGAACGGCGGCAGGGGCGGGCGCGGGTTCATGGCGGATCCCTTCGGGGGGCGGGGAGGGTCGGAGAGGGGTCGGGGAGGGGTCGGGGAGAGATTGGAGAACGATCGTTCTCCGTTCTGTCCGGAGCCTAGAGAACGGCCGTTCTCCGCGCAAGCGATAATGGCGGCATGAGCACCGACACCGAGGACAGGACCCGCCTGCTGGACGCCGCCGAGGCGCTCTTCTACGCCCACGGCGTGCAGGCCGTCGGCATGGACCGGCTGCGCGCCGAGTCCGGCGTCCCGCTCAAGCGGCTGTACCGGGTCTTCCCTGCGAAGGAGGCGCTCGTGGCGGCGTACCTGGAGCGCCGGGACGAGCGGTGGACGACCTCGCTGCGCACGTACGTACTCGCGCGCCCGGACGCCCGCGAGCGGGTGCTCGCCGTCTTCGACTGGCTGGGCGAGTGGTTCGCCGAGCCGGGCTTCCGCGGGTGCGCCTTCCTGAACGCGTACGGGGAGCTGGGCACCGCGGTGCCGGCGGTGACCGAGGTCGTACGGGCCCACAAGGCGCGGCTGCGGGGGTTCCTGGTCGAGCTGGCCGAGGGGGCGGGCGGGGGTGACGGCCTCGCCGACCGGCTGATGGTGCTGGTGGAGGGGGCGACGGTGGTGGCGGGGGTGGCCCCGGCCCTGACGGCAGCGCCCGCCGCGCAGGCGCGGGAGGTGGCGGAACTGCTCCTCACCCGGACGAGGGGTGCGGGCCAGGACCCGGGCGGCGCGGCCCGGGGCGCACTAACCTGAGGAAACAGGGCAGGGACCAGCACCCAGAACCGCCAGGCGGAGGACTCCGGTGACCCGCATGACCGAGCAGGCCACACCCATAGAGACGGCGACACCGCCGACCTTCGACGCGCTCCTGCGCACGGTCGAGGAGATGGACACGCCAGACGGCTTCAAGGCCGAGCTCATCCGGGGGAAGATCATCGTGTCACCGTGGTCCAAGCTGCGCTATTCCAGGCCCATGCGTGATTTGCGCGCGCAGCTCCAGGCGCAGGCCCCGAAGGGCCACTTTGCCGACACTTCGCCGTTCCTCTTTTCGTTCCCGGGCGCACACCGCGCCTTCGGACCGGATCTCTACGTGGTGGACGAGTCCGCATTCGACGCCGACGGACGGCACGCTGACGGGGAGGCTCTCTCCCTGGTCGCGGAGTTCACCTCCGTGTCGACGAAGGACGCGGACTGGGAAGAGAAGCTCGACGTGTACGGGCGGCTGGTGCCGGTGTACCTGGTCGTGGACATGCAGGAGTCGGAGATCACCTGCTTCTCCGACCCCTCTCCGCACGGTTACCGGTCCAGGACGACGGTCTCGTTCGGGGAGCCGCTGCGCGTCCCCGAGCCGTTCGGCTTCGAGCTCGACACGTCCACGTTCGCGTCCGCCGGGTCCTAGTCCCGGCGCTCGCGTTCGGCGTTCTCGGCCTGGGCCTTCGCGTCGGCCTCGGCCTGGCGGGCGCGGTCCATGGCGGCGAGTTCGGCCGGGGTGGCGTTGCAGAGGCCGGCCACCTGCCGGCCGCCGATGCAGTCCTTCTCGCGTTCCAGGGTGGCGGCCGCCTGCGCTGCCCGGCGGGCGGCTTCCGCGGCGGCGATCCGGGCGGCCTTCGCGTCCCCCGCCTCGCGGGCCTGCCGGGCCTCGCGGGCGGCGCGTTCGGCCTGGTCGGCGAGGGTGCCGACCTCGCCCGCGGCGCCGGCGATGTGGTTCCGGTCGCCGGTGCCGGGGGTGCCCGTGCCGAGGCCGTTGTCGTTGCCGGCGCCGACTGCTCCTGCGCCGCCGCCGATGCCGCCGCCGATGCCGGTGCCTGTTCCGGCGCCGACGACTCCTGCGCCGCCCCCGACGCCGCCGATGCCTCCGGCGCCGTACCCGGGGATGAGGATGGCGCCGGCGTCCTGGAGGAAGTCACCGGCCCGGCGTCGGGTGCCTTCCTGGCCGCCTTCGCCGATGCCGCGCTGTCCTTCGGTGCCGCCTGAGGTGGCGTGCCGCCGTCCGTCCGTACCGCCGTTGGTGGCCCGCTGGCCCTCCGTGGTGGCCGCGCCTCCGCCGGCGCCGCCCAGGGCTCCGCCGCCGCCCCCGCCCACGGCACCGCCTCCGACGCCGCCGAGCGCTCCTCCACCGCCGCCGCCCACGGCACCGGCCCCGACGCCACCCAGCGCTCCCCCGCCGCCGCCGATGGCGCCGCCGCCCAGGCCGGCCGCCGTGCTGCCGCCTTCGAGGCCGCCGCTCGCGCGCCGCCGGCCGTCGGAGCTGTCGTCCTCCCCGCGTTGGCGGCCGCTGCCCTCGCCCGGGCCGGGCTCGCCGGTGGGGTCGGGCCACGGCGGCCTGATGAGCGGCTTGCCGGCGAGGTCGCCCGTACCGTCTCCGCCACAGGACCCGCCACCGCCCAGGGCGCACACGGCCTGCTCAAGCCGGCCGGTGACCTGGCCGCCCACACTGCTGACCGCCATCGCACCGATGATCACGACCACGACGAGGACGATGCCCAGGTATTCGACGGCACTCTGACCCCTGTCCCCGCCCCTTCCTCCTCCGCGTCCGATCCCGAACCAGGCGCGGCTCTCGGGGTGGGCGAGCGCGAGGACGATCAGGAGCGGTACGAGGAGCTGGCTGTAGCCGCGCAGGTCGCCGCGGAGGGCAGTGGCGGCGGCGAAGAGCAGCAGCCAGGCCTGTACGAGCACGATGCCGGCCCAGACCACCAGCCCACCGGTCCTGACCAGCCGGGCCAGCACCCAGGCCAGCAGCCCGGGCGCGGCGGTGACGGCGAGGCTGCCGAACAGCGCACCGTCCAGCCGACCCTGGGCCAGCAGCATGCCGGCGGCGCCGAGCAGCGTGAACCCGAACAGCACGTAGAGCAGCACGACCACGGCCCTCAGCTGCGTGGGCATCCCGGGGTCGTGGGCCCGCGGTCCCCCTCCCCCGTACGCGAATGCCGGGGCTGCTGCCCCGGTGGTCGAACGTCTCCCCGAACCGGCCATCGCTTCGTCTCCCCCTCGGCTGGCGCCCGTTGCGTCTGTCTGGTGTGCGGTGTGCGGGTGTGCACGTACACGTACGCGTGCCAGAACCGGCCCCGCCGGGTGGGTGGCGGAGCCGGTTCTGACATGGACCGACGGTGCGGAGGTCGGTTGGTTCGTCTGTTCGTTCCTGTACTACTTCCCTTGCTACTGCCCGCCCTCACCGCGCGGGAAGGAGATCTCGACGCGGCGGTTCTTCTTGCGGCCTTCCTCGCTGCCGTTGTCGGCGATCGGGTAGTCCTCGCTGTAGCCGCGGATGTCGAAGGTGATGCCGGGGTCGAGGTCCTTGGCGAGCTGTCGCTGGACGGCGTCGGCGCGCTGCTTGGAGAGCACCTTGCCGTGCTCGTAGGTGCCGAGGTTGTCGGTGAACCCGAAGACGCGGACCTTGGTGGCCTTCTGCTTGTTGATCTCGGCGGCGATGGCCTGGATGCGGGCGGTGGCCCGGGCGTTGAGGACGGCGCTGTCCTTGGGGAACAGCACCTCGGCTTGCAACGCCATCATCACGGTCTCATTGGTGTCCTCACGGCGCTCCTCGCCCCCTAGGTCCTCAACAACCTGAGCGATGTCGAGCACCTTGGGAGGCGCCAGGGTGGCACCCTGCGGCAGCTTCAGCCCCGGCGAATTGGAGTCGATCGGCACGGGTGCCTCGGCGTCGGCTTCCGTGCCCGGCGGAACCGACGGCTTGTCATCCGCGCGTACCGACGTTGCACCAAGTACATGCGCTCCGGCAATGAACAGCACCGCAGCGGCGGTGGTGGCGACCAGATGTGTTGGCCTTGCACGTCCTGGCTTGGCATTGTCGGCCATATCGTCACCCGGAGATCTTGATAGTCGCCGTCGCGAAGGTGGGAAGGCTGAAGTCGACCTCAGCCGTCCCCTCTGGCGGAGCCGGGAATTGCATGAAGACGTTGAGCGTCTTCTTCGGCATGGCCAAACCCAAGCCAGTCGTGCAGAGGCAACGCCCGTCTGTGTCGCGGAGCGTGTAGTAGCGCTTCTTCCCCAGCTTGTCGACGAGCGTGGCTCCCGCGACCGAGTTTGGATTCTTGGAGACTACATCCACCTCGATCCCTGCCCACGGCGAGGTGTTGACAGGCGAATCTCCCTCATTGGTGATGCTTCCGCTGACAGTGAGGAACCCACCAGCATCGCGCTTGGCTTCGTTGATGGTGAATACCACCCCACCCGTCCCCTTGACCTCAGCAAGCTTCATCCGAGGCTCGCTGGCGCCTTCGCTCGACGGGTCAATCGTTGGCTTGGAGTTCTGAGCATCAGCGGACTTGGACGGCGACTTCGACTCCGGCTCGCTACCGCCATCCCCTCCGCAACCGGACACGGCGAGGACCAATGCGGCCGCCACGGCGATGGCGGCCGCCCCCCGGCGGGCCTTCGTAGTGCTCCGAATGCTCATGTATGACGGTTCCTTGTCTCGTTCGATTTGCTGTCAGTCGGCCAAGCGCACATCAAAGAGCACTTTCGCGAGGGTGCGCCAGGGGTCAAGGTCGCTGGGGTCGATGCGCACCGGGCGGCCCTTGCACGTGATCTCGAAGGGGCCTGACGGACGGTCCGAGTCGCTGTCCGGCGGGGGGTCGGTCCACGACCCGATCTCACAGCGGGGTTCGATCACTGCAGTGGCGCTGGCCTTGGCATGGATGTTTTCAGTGCCGGGAACTACAGAGTTGCCCACCGCGCTTGTGGTCTGGACAGCGACATGAAACCGCGGAGTGGCGACGTGACACCCTCCAGCTACCACCTGCGCCGAGTTCGCCGCCGCGAAATCCTCAGCGGCTGCGCAGGACTGCGCAGCCGAGAAGGCCTTGCCGTCGAGCATGGCTTCCCATCCATCTCGGTCCAGTAGGCCCAGATGCCAGCCAGGGCCGAGAGTGTCCCTGGCTTCTTGAGCAGCCGCCAGCGCCGCCGCATCAGCAGCCCCCTGCGCACCGTTTCGCTTGGCGGCCGCTTGGCCGACGGCGAAGAAGGCAAGCGCAAGAAAGAGCAGGCCCGCCACCATCCACGCATAGATGGGGAAAGCCTGCCCTTTGTCGCGATTAGCGAGACGGAGCATCAGCCAGCGGTGATGGACCCGACGAGTCCGGTGATCCGAGCGGTGATCGCGCCGCCGATGCCAGACGCGACGATCCCCGCGATCAGCGCCACGACCACCAGGATGATGCCCAAGTACTCGAAGGCGGTCTGCCCCCGGTCCTTCGCCGCGTAGCGCTTCTGGATACGTGCGACCGCCGTGTCGGCCCAGCCGTTCACGCGCACCGTGGCCTTGAGCATCGTGTTGTTCGACATGGGATTCCCCTCCCGGTCCGGCCGACCGGTGATCGGCCGACGCGCAAGTCTCGGTAGAGTCGTCGCGCTTCCCGGCCTGTTCGCCGGTCGCGCTTTCGACACTGGAAACGTACGGCCGGAGCACCTTCCCGCTGGAGGGCCCCAGGGCCCACTGTCGGGCCCAATCTACGATTAGGGCCCCCGGGCCCGGGTGACGCTCACGCATGGCCCACCCCCGGGCGGGCCGTGCCCAGCCAGACCGCGATGGCCTCGCTGCGGCTGGCGGTGTGGAGCTTCGCGAAGATGCGGTTGATGTGGTTCTTGACCGTCTTCTCGCTGATGAAGCAGGTGGCGGCGATCTGCTGGTTGCTCATCCCGGATGCGATCAGGTCCATGATCTCCACCTCCCTCGAACTCAGCCCGAAACCGGTGCGATTGTGTGCCCGCTCAGAAGACTGTGCCATATGCGGTTGCGTTTGCGAAGGGGTGTGCTGAGGAATCCCGGCATACGGAATACCCGTCGCAAAGACCTGCCCCAACCCTTCCGGCAGCGGACCCCGGCCCGTCACCCCCTCCCGCACTTGCGCCAGCAACGCACTCGCGGCCGTCGCCGTGAAGTGGGCCCGGCCCTCCTTCACGTCCCGTACGGCGTGCACCAGCTGGTCGGCGGTGAACTCGCCGTGCACCAGGTACCCGCCGGCGCCCAGCCTCAGCGCCTCACGGACGATCTCGTTCTCGCGGCTGTACGTCAACATCATCACGGGAGCGATCTGCACCAGGTACGGCAGCGCGGAGATGCCGTCGACACCCGGCATCCGCACGTCGAGCAGGACCACGTCCGGCCGGTGCTGCTGGGCGAGTTGGACGGCCTGGCGGCCGTCGGTGGCCTCGGCGACCACCTCGATGTCCGCGCGGCCGCCGAGCAGGACCGTGAGGCCCGCCCGTACGACGGGGTTGTCGTCGGCGACGACCACGCGGAGCGGAGGGGACTGGAAGGGATCGGGGAACGCCGCGGCCGGCGGGGGGACCGGCACGTGGGCGGGCGTGTGCTCGGAGCGGAGCGGTGCGGCTCCGGAGCTGCTGTGCTGGGATACGTGGAACGGGTCGTCCGGCATGGGTGCGGCCTCCTCTCGTGGGGTTGCGGGGACGTGAGCGGGAACGTGCGGTTCTAGTGCGGGGTCAGGGCCGCCACCGGGAGGTCGAGGCGTACCTCCGTGCCGGAGGCGGTGCGGCCGCGGCCGATGCGGATGCGGGCGCCGATGGAGGCGGCGCGCTCGACCATGCCGACCAGGCCGAAGTGGCCGGACCTGCGGAGTTCTTCGAGGGTGGTGCCGGGCGGCAGGCCCGTCCCGTCGTCCAGCACGCTGATGCGGAGCAGGCTGTTGACGATGCCTGCTTCGACCACCACGTGCCGGGCCCGGGCGTGCCGGTGGGCGTTCTCCAACGCTTCGGAGGCGACGGTGAGGAGTTCGCGGGCGACGGTGTGCGGTACGGCGGGGACGGGAGTGGATCCGAGGCGGCGGAACTCGGCCGGGATGCCGGTCCGCGCACCGAAGTCACGTACGCGTGCGTCGAGTTCCTCCCCGACCTGGACGCCGCCGTCCAGGTCTCCGTCGCGGCGCAGGTCGGCCAGCAGTTCGCGCGATTCCGCGGCCGCCCGGCGGGCCGCGCGCGCCACCACCTCGGCCTGGTGCTTCACCGTGAGCGGGTCCATGCGGCCGGCCGAGGCGGCCAGCCCGTCCGCGGCGAGGGCGAGGCCGTGCAGGGTCTTGGCCACCGAGTCGTGCATCTCCCGTGCGAGGCGGGACCGCTCCTCGCCCACGGCCTCGGTGACGGCGAGGCGGGCGCGGGTCTCGGTGAGCGCCTGGCTGGCGGTGCCGAAGCGGAAGAGGAGGTTGCGCAGGGCCACGCCCACGGCGCCCGCGATGAGACAGAGCCCCGGCAGCATGACGGCCCCCACGGCCGTGGCTTTCAGATCTGAGTCAACCGAGTACGCGCCAGCCACAGCCACCGCCTGCAGGGCGGCATAGACGGCCGACCCCCGCCAGCCGTACACCAGTCCTGCCAGCAACGGTGTGCAAACGATGACGAAGCCGAGCGGGGATTCAGGGGTCGCGGTTATCAGCAGCAGGGTGCTGAAGAACATGTCGACAGCCAGCACCCAGCGGTACTTCAAGAGCATCGGCCCGAAGCGCTCCCAGTCGCGGAAGAGCACATACGAGCCCATGAACGTGACCAGTACGGCCGCGCCCACGAGCCATGTGGCCAGGCCCGGGGCGGTACGACCCAGCGCGAAGGGTGCGCCCAGAGCGATCATGGCGAGGCGGAAGCCGAACACCTGGCGGCACATGGCCTGCAGGGCGTTGACCTGAATCGAGAGGGCCGGCGCAGGGTGCTGGACCACTCCCGGCCGGGCGGGTGCGTCCAGCTCCCGCAACGGTCGGCGCAGCTGGATCGTGGGCTGGGTCAGGTGGGCGCCCACGCGTCACCCGGCCGTGAAGGAGCCGAAGTCCACGTTGGCTCCGTAGACGAATCCGCAGACGAGCAGAATGAGCGTGCCGGGGAGCATGAACGTGGTCACCGCGAATGTCGCCTTGGGTACGGCCCTGGCGGCCTTGCGGCGGGCGTTCTGGGCGTCTGTGCGGCGCATGTCGTCGGCGATCTGGATCAGAGTCTCGACGATCGGCGAGCCAAGTTCCTCACCCTGCTGGAGTGCCGTGACGAACTGGGCCACCTGTTCCGAGTCATTCCGGCGCCGGAGCTCCTCGAAGGCTTGGCGGCGGCTGACGCCCATGTCCATCTGCCGAAGTGTTATCCGCAGCTCGTCCGCCCAGGGGCCTTCGTACTTGTCTGCCACCCGCTCCAAAGCCTGTCGGAATCCGAGGCCTGCGCTGACCACGACTGCCAGGACGTCGAGGAAGTCTGGGAGGGTTCGCTCAATGTGGTCCCTGCGCACCCTGACAGCCGACCAGAGGCCGACCTCGATCCAGAACAGGCCAAAGGCGACCATCAGCAGGGCGAGCACGAGTTGTCCGCGCAGCAGCATCGACAGCGCGGCCGCCGCGCCCAGAATTCCGTACACGGCCCGTCGGGCGGCGTAGCGGTCGATCGTCAGGCCGGCCGGATTGCCCGCCATGTCGATCTGCTTGCGCTTCTTGTCGACCCGCTTGGGGCCCATGAGCCGCAGAACCGTGGGAGCCCATCGGATGCCGAGGCGGTCGATCCCCGAGCCGACAGCCGTCGTGCGAGTGGATCCGACCTCCAACGCCAAGACGAGGTCGGAGGGCAGTTTCGCGTCCGCCCGGTACATGCGGACACCCTGGAACATCCCTATGACACACACAGCCATGAGGAGGGCCAAGAGCAGAGCGATCACGTCGACCCCCTCAGACGTCGATCTTGGACATGCGGCGGATGAGGGCGAAACCGACCGTGTAGAGCCCGATCGCCACGATGACGGCCGTCTGACCGATGAACGCACCGGTCATCCGGTCGAGCGCCCCGGGCATGATCGCGTCGAGCATGAGGAGCGAGCCGATCCCGATCACGGGGATGGCGTACGCCGTGACGGTGACCTGGGACAGCTGCGTCTTCACCTCTCTGCGGGTCTCCTTGCGCTGTTCCAGGGTCACGGTGAGGTTGCGCAACGAACCGACGATGGCTCCGCCCGCACGGCTGGAAAGCACCAGAGTGGTCACCAACACGACGAGTTCGCGGGACGGGAGCCGTTCGGAGAGTTCGCTCAGCGCGTCGTCGATGGAATGGCCGACTGCGAGGCGGTTGGCCACGCGCCCCAGTTCCTCGCCTGCCGGTGCCTCCAGTTCCTCGGCTGCCATGCTGATGGCCGTACGCAGAGCCAGGCCGGCCTGTGTCGCGTTGGCAAGGATCCGAGTGAGGTCGGGAAGCTGGTTGATGAACTTCTCCGTGCGCTTGGCGCGCTGCCAGTTGAGGAAGGCGTTGGCGCCCCAAAGTGCGATCAGAGCGGCAACAGGGCCGAAGAACGACGCGAGCAGGGAAGCTGCGATCGCCCAGACACCGACGATTCCTGCGAGGGTGTAGACGAAGAACTCGCCCGGAGTGAAGTCGAGGCCGGTCGCTCCCAACTTGAGTTCGATCCGGCGGCCCAGCTTGGTCCTCCGCAGACGGCGATCCACACGGCGGAAGCGGCGCTGGCGTCCCGCATGGCCAAGCTCGCCCGCCGACGAGAGGCGCCGCACCAGAGCCGCCTGCTGGGCCCGTCCCGCGGAATAGGTGTGCACACCCATGACCACGAAGACGCAGCTCAGCAGCGTCACACCAATCGTGATGAGCACAAAGTTGTTCATGACAGGTGGTCGGCTTCCTCTGGTTCCTAGACGGCTACTCGGGTGGCGAGCTGGTCCTCTGTCACGGCGACGCCGAACGCCTGCGGGATCGGCTGGTTGTTCATGTACAGGCGATCCGCGACGCGTCGGGGCAACGGGTAGTACTCGAAGTGGCCGTACACGCGCCCGTCCGTGGCCATGGGCTGGGCGAGGAAGCGGCAGACCGACGTGATGCGGAACGGCTCTCGGCCGTGCGAATCGAGGATCGCGATCTCAGTGATCCTTCGGGAGCCGTCCGCATGGCGGGTGAGCTGGACGATCACGTCGACAGCGCTGTTGATCTGGTCCTGGAGCGCCACGAACGGCACCTCGACCTCCGACATGGAGGCAAGGGTCTGGAGGCGCATCAGCGCGTCCTCGGCGCTGTTGGCGTGGACGGTGGCGAGCGAGCCGTCGTGGCCGGTGGACATGGCCTGGAGCATGTCGAGGGTCTCGCCGCCGCGGACCTCGCCGACGATGATGCGGTCGGGACGCATGCGGAGGGAGTTGCGGACCAGGTCGCGGATGGTGATCTGACCCTTGCCCTCGACGTTCGCCGGCCTGCTCTCCAGCCGGATCACATGCGACTGCTGCAGCTGGAGCTCGGCCGAGTCCTCGATGGTGATGATCCGCTCGCCGTCGGGGATCAGACCGGAAAGGGCGTTGAGCAGGGTCGTCTTGCCGGTACCGGTGGCACCCGAGACGATCACATTGGTCTTCGCCTGCACTAGGCCTGCCAGAAGCAGGAGCATTTGCTCGTCGAGCGAGCCGAGACCGATCAGCTCCCGGAGCGTGTAGGCACGCGGGAAGCGCCGGATAGTGAGCGTCGCGCCTGTGAGGGACAGCGGCGGGATGATGACGTTCACGCGCTCGCCGCTGGGCAAGCGGGCGTCGACCATCGGGTTGGCCTCGTCCACACGGCGGTTGACGGTGGAGACGATGCGCTCGATGGTCTGCATCAGCTGCTCGTGGGAGGCGAACCGCATGGGAAGCTGCTCCACCCGGCCCCCGCGCTCCACGTAGATCTGGTCTGGGCCGTTGACCATGATCTCGGAGATCGACGCGTCCTCGAGCAATGGCTCCAGCACGCCGAGACCGAGCGCCTCGTCGACGACCCGGCGGATCAGCTGCGAGCGCTCGGCTGTGGAGAGGACCGGGCCTTCCCGGCTGATGATGTGCCCGAGGACCCGTTCCAGTCGCGCGCGGCGATCCGTGGCCGCGAGCGAGGACATCTCCGCTAGGTCGATCTCCTCCAGCAGTTTGGCCCGGTAGGAGGCGACGAGGTGACCGTCCTCCCGGGCACTGTACCGCTCGTCCGGGTTGTTCACGCGTGAGCGCAGACTCATGGTGCGGATCAGCTCCTGCCGGGCACGTCGTTGGGCATGGTGGACGTCCGCACGGCGTCGTCGAACCGGAGCCCCGGGACGATCGAAGGAATCTGGACCCTGGCGGTGAACGTGACCGCGGTGCCGCCGGCGTCGGCCTGGTCCCAGGTCAATCGCTTGGCCCAGGTCTCGCCGACGGCCGCCTCACCGGCGGTCCGGCCTTGCTCCGGATGGAGGGATTCCACGCGGGCTGCGGTACGTGCCGCCGTGCCAGCCGCCTGCGCGGCGTACGAGACGAGGCCGACCTGGATGCCGATGAGGGCCACCAGCAGCAGGAGCGGGAGCCAGCCGACATATTCGATGGCCACCTGACCGCGGTCGCGGCCTGATCGTGAGCGCACGCTAATCCGACTCCTCCCGTGCAGCTCCGGCGTGGCCTGGAACGTCCACGGGGAAGTCAAGTACCCCTGGAATTAGCACAGGCACCCGGAGGACCACTTCGGTCTTGTAGATCTGGGCCCGCTCTTCGCAGGACACCGACGGGGTGTTCCACCGACGGGGCAGATGCCGCTTCGCGGCCGCGTCGCACGCGGCGGCACCATGGGCGGCCCCGGCACGGGCCCCTTGGTCCGCGGCGTTTCCAGCCAGACTGATCGTGTAGCCGACGAGCACGCACTGCCACACTGCCAGGCCCAGGATGATGATCCAGGGCACAGTGCCCACGAACTCCACGGCCGTCTGCCCCCGGTCCGCGCCGGTCGCGGGCCGGAGCCTCCGTATCCCGGACATGGCTCAGTCCCCCTCCCCCGCCGGCAGTGCCGGGGCTCCCGTGCCGCGGCGCTTCCACAGGCCGATCGAGCCGCGGTCGCCGCCGCCCGCGCGGAGGGCCAGTTGGCCGCCGCGGCCCGTAGGGGCCTGGGGCTGGTCGTCCGGGGTCTTCGTCAGGCCCAGTTCGCCCGCCAGGCCCCACAGGGCCTGCTTGACCGTCGACCGGTTGTCGAGGTCCTGGACGCGGCCCGCGTCCACGACGCCCTGGAGTTCCTTGTAGGCGGCCGGGACCGCGATGCGGGCCACCTTCGTCTTGGTGATCTTCTCGACCAGCGAGGGCTGTATCTCGGTGTGCTTGGTGTAGCGGTTGACGACCATCGCCGTCTCCTCCGCCTTCCTGACCTGGAGCCTCTCCCACATGCGCACCATGCGCTTGGCCGCCCGGACCGCCACCACGTCGGGGGTGGTCACCAGGACGGCGACGTCGGCCATCTCCACCGCTGCCGCGTTCGCGCCGTTCATCTGCGTGCCGCAGTCGATGACGACCAGCTCGTACCGGTTCCTCAGGGCGCTCACGATCTGCCGGGCCGCACGGTCGTTCACCTCCTCGCCGCGTTCGCCGTCGCCGGGGGCCAGCAGCAGGGCCAGCCCCGTCCTGTGGTCGTACACCGCGTCCTGGAGGACGCGCGGGGAGATGTCCTGGATCCCGGCGAGGTCCGCGATCGAGCGGCGGAACTGTACGTCCAGGTACGAGGCGACGTCCCCGGCCTGCAGGTCCATGTCCACCAGGGCGGTACGGCGGCCTGACGCGGCGGCGGCCAGGGCGAACTGGACGGCGGCGAAGGTGGTGCCGACGCCGCCCTTGGCGCCGGTGACGGTGACGACGGAGCCGCCGGGGCCGGTGAACACGTCACCGCCGCGGCCCAGGTGGCGGCGTACGCCCACGGACCACTGGGCGGCGGCCTGGACGCGGGCGGCGAGCTCCTCGTACGAGAGGGGCAGCCCGATCAGGCCGCGGGCGCCCGAGTCCATGGCCGCCGAGAAGAGGGCCGGGCCGGCGTCCGCCGTGACCAGCACGACGCCGACCGCCGGGAAGCGGAGCGCGACCTCGCGGATGAGTTCGAGGGCGGGGACCGGGCCGATGCGTTCGTGGACCAGGACGACCTCGGGGAGCTCCTCGATCGACTCGGCCGCGAGGCGGGCCAGCGTGTCGAGCAGGGAGGTGGAGTCGGTGACGGGCGCGCCGGGCTCCGCGGACGGGAGCTGGCTGAGGAGGGTGGTGATGGAGCGGGCGGCGTCCGGGTCGCCGACCGCCGGGAGGATACGTGTGGTCATCCGGGCCTCACTTGTCCCCTTCGAGGGTGTACATGCGTTCGGCGGGGGTCAGGGAGGTGTCGCTGCCAGGGGCGACGAGGGCCAGCCGGACGTGCTCGGCGAAGGACTCGGCGAACGCGACGCGCTGGGTGTCCTTGGTCTCCAGGGCGAAGGTGATCGGGACGGCCTCGGAGGAGCTGCGGCGGTCGCCCTCGTTCTCCAGGGCGGTCAGCTTGCCGACGTTCAGGACGCGGGCGTTGGTGACGATGATCTTGGAGACGTCCGGGGCACCGTCCTTCTTGCCCTCGAAGGTGGCGATGATGTTGACCTTGTCGCCCGGGTGGATCTTGCCCGCCACGCCCGTCTCGGCGTCGATCATGATGGCGATCTCCTGCTCGCCCGTCTTGAGCTGCGGCCGGTCCACGATCATGTCGGCCTGGAGCAGCGAGCCGGCCTGGAGCGTCGTGAGTGCGGTCTTCCGCTCGACCGCGGCGATGTCCGTGACCGCGGTGTCGGGCAGCCAGCGCTTGGGGATCTTGACCTGCTCGAACTGGGCGGCGGACAGCTCCGCGTACGGGGCTATGTCCCTCTTCACGCGGTACGCGACGGCCTCGGGGCCGACCTTGGAGTTGACGTCGCTGATCACGGAGAGGACTCCGACGAAGGCCGCGAAGGCGCACAGGACGGAGAGGAGGAGCAGGATGACACCGCGTCGCTGGCGTGAGTTCATGAGCCGGGCTACCTCGTCGGTCGTGAGTCGGGCGGGTGGTGCTCGGACGTGAGGGCGGTTCTGGGCGGTTCGGGTTCGGGGCGGTTCGGGTTCTGGGCGGTGGGTCTCGGGTCGGGGTCTGGGGTGGGTCGGGGGTGGGTCGGGTTCCGGTCGAGTCGGGGCGGGCGCGGGGCTCCGGCTCCCGGGCGGCCTTGCGGGGCGCCCCACCGGCCGTTGCGGCGGCCGGACGCCCCGCACGCCTACGAGGCCGACGCCAGCGGTGGCGGGGCGAGCGGGGCCTGGCAGAAGCCGCAGCGGTCGCCGATGAGTTCCAGGCCGCACCAGTGGCAGTCGGCCCGGCGTACGGACGCCACCAGCTGGTACAGCACGGAGATGTCGGGGATGGCGGCCGCGAACTCCACCAGGCGCGGGGTGCCCCACCAGCGGGCGGAGTCGGCCGGCAGCGGGCTCTCCAGTACCCCCTGGACCTGCCAGGCGGGAGCGAGTTCGGCGGCCACCCACTCGGAGGTCAGCTGGCCGCGGGCGAAGGTGAGCTGGGTGCCGAAGTCGGGGCCCGGGAGGGGCTCCGCGCCCTGGGCGCCGAGGCGGACCAGGCGCGGCTGCGGGTTGGCGAGCACGGCGAACTGGGAGCCCGGCATCCAGGACTTGGCGTGGCTCTTCAGGCTGACCGGTACGCGGTCCAGCCGGGCCACGGTGCCGAGCAGCGCGCCGGCGTAGACGTAGTGGGCCAGCAGCCGGGCGGCCGAGGCCAGGACGCCGGGGCTGAAGTCGCAGATCGAGAGCTGACGGAGCTGACGCACCAGCAGGGCGATGCCCAGGGGCGGCAGATCGATGTCGAGCAGTGCGATCCGGTCACTCTCCAGAATCGCCCGGACGGTGTGCAGGCGGCGGACGAAAGCGGGCGGAAGCGAGCTGGGTACGACCACGACCAGGTAGCCGTGGCGCTCCAGCAACGCCGCCGTCTCGGCGAGCGAGCCTTCCAGGTCCACGGCCTCCGGGGACTGGAGGGTCACCGCGGGCGGAGTGTGGCGGTCCGGAGCGGGCAGCACCAGGTCGGCACTGGTGACTGCGATGGCGGTCGGCACGTGAATCCCCCGTTCACCCCGTTCACCGCGGGCGCACACGTGCTGCGCGACCGCAAATGATCACTGCTCGTCCCTCCTGCTCCAGCACCTTATCCGCGTCATACCTGCCGGGGCAGGGCCTTGTTCTTTCCCGTGGGCTGACGACGGGTCACAGTTGGCTGAAAACCGGGACAAGAGGGTGCGGAGGGCGATCCCGCAGTTCTACCCCGGGACCCGAAAAGAAATGTGACGGGAGCGCAGGAATTCGGTCACTGGCCGATTTACCTATGCCAACACATGATCAAACCCGGTCAGCGCCTCCCCTTGCGGGGCAATGGCGGCCAGACCCTTGACAGGACGATTGGTCTGGACCAACTTGATGGCGGGCGCCCCCACCACCGCCAACACTCCCCCCACGGAGCCTTCGTGAACCGCATACGCTCCCTTTCCCTGCTCTCCGCCGTCGTCCTGACGGCCACGGGCCTCACCGCCCTGGCCGCCGGCACGGCCCTGGCGGCCGACGTCAACGTCGCCCGCAACGGCGGCTACGAGAACGGCCTCGCCGACTGGACCTGCTCCGCCGGCAGCGGCACCACCGTCTCCTCCCCCGTCCACACCGGCACCGCGGCGCTCAAGGCCACCCCCTCGGGCCAGGACAACGCCCGCTGCGCGCAGACCGTCACCGTCAAGCCGGGCTCGACGTACACGCTGAGCACCTGGGTGCAGGGCTCGTACGTCTACCTGGGCGCGACCGGCACCGGCACCTCGGACGTCTCCACCTGGACGCCCGGCGGCACCGGCGCCTGGCAGAAGCTCTCCACCACCTTCACCACCGGCGCCAACACCACCCAGGTGACCGTCTACACGCACGGCTGGTACGGCCAGCCGGCCTACCTCGCGGACGAGTTCAGCGTCTTCGGCCCGGACGGCGGCGGGGGCACCGACCCCGGCCCCTCCGTACCCGGCGCACCCGGCGGCCTGACCTCAGGCGGCCCCACCGCCTCCTCCGTGAACCTCACGTGGAACGCGGTGGGCGGGGCCGGCGGCTACTACGTCTACCAGGACGGCCGGCGGGTGAAGACGGTCACCGGAGCCACGGGCACCACCGTCACCGGACTGGCCGCGTCGACCACGTACTCCTTCGCCGTGAGCGCGTACAACGCGGCCGGCGAGGGCCCGAAGTCGCCCGCCGTGAGCGCCACGACCACCAGCGGCGGGACCAACCCGAACCCGTCCGTGCCCAAGCACGCCCTGACCGGCTACTGGCAGAACTTCAACAACGGCGCGACCGTCCAGCGGATCTCCGACGTCTCCGCGCAGTACGACATCATCGCGGTCTCCTTCGCCGACGCCACCGCCACGCCCGGCGCCATCACCTTCAACCTCGACTCGGCCGGACTCGGCGGCTACACGGTGGCGCAGTTCAAGGCCGACATCGCGGCGAAGAAGGCGGCCGGCAAGTCGGTGATCCTCTCCATCGGCGGCGAGAAGGGCACGATCACCGTCAACGACTCGGCCTCGGCCAACGCCCTCGCCGACTCCGCGTACGCCCTGATGCAGGAGTACGGCTTCTCCGGCATCGACATCGACCTGGAGAACGGCCTCAACGCCACCTACATGACCCAGGCGCTCCGGTCCCTCTCGCAGAAGGCGGGCCCGGGACTGGTCCTGACGATGGCTCCGCAGACGATCGACATGCAGTCGACGTCGAACGCCTACTTCAGGACAGCGCTGAACGTGAAGGACATCCTCACCGTCGTCAACATGCAGTACTACAACAGCGGCGCGATGCTCGGCTGCGACGGCAAGGTGTACTCGCAGGGCTCGGTGGACTTCCTCACCGCCCTGGCCTGCATCCAGCTGGAGGGCGGCCTCGACGCCTCGCAGGTCGGACTGGGCCTGCCCGCCTCCACCAGCGGCGCTGGCAGCGGCTACGTCTCCCCGGCGGTCGTCAACAACGCCCTGGACTGCCTGGCCCGCGGCACGAACTGCGGCTCCTTCAAGCCCTCGAAGACCTACCCGGGCCTGCGCGGAGCCATGACCTGGTCCACGAACTGGGACGCCAAGGCCGGCAGCGCCTGGTCCAATGCGGTGGGCCCGAAGGTCCACGCCCTCCCCTGAGGGAGTGCCGTGCCCTGAGTGAGGGGTGTGGGGGTGTACGTCTAGCGGACGGGTGCGGATTTGGCCGAAGTCCGGCTCTTGACCGGGTCATGTCATGAGCGCACGCTGTGCGCGTCCGCACGGAGCCACCCCCACACCTCCGACCCCAGGAGACCTCAATGCGGCTACGCCCCAGAAAGGCCGCCACCCTCGCGGCCCTTCTCGCGCTCGCCCTCGGCGCACCCGCCGTCGGTGTCAGCGCCAACGCCTCGCCCGCTCCCGTTCCGTCGACGGCGACGCAGGACGAGGCGATCGTCCAGTACGAGATCCACGGCCCCTCGACGCCCGCCGACCGGACCGCGGTGGCCCGGACGGGTGTGTCGATCGACGAGGTCGGCGACCACACGGTCGTCGTCAGCGCCGACCCGATGCAGGCGAAGAAACTGCGCTCGATGGGCTACCGCCTCCAGGCGCTGCCCGGGCCGGCGAACCGCAACGCCCCCGGCGTCGCGGCCACCCCGATGGACTTCCCCTCGGCCGACTCCCGGTACCACAACTACGCCGAGATGAACGCGGAGATCGACACCCGGCTCGCCGCGTACCCGTCCATCATGAGCAAGCGGGTGATCGGGAAGTCGTACCAGGGCCGCGACCTGATCGCGATCAAGATCAGCGACAACGTCGGCACCGACGAGGCCGAGCCCGAGGTGCTCTTCACGCACCACCAGCACGCCCGCGAGCACCTGACCGTCGAAATGGCGCTCTACCTGCTCCGCGAGTTCGGCGCCGGGTACGGCTCCGACGCCCGCATCACCAAGATGGTCAACGAGCGCGAGATCTGGATCGTCCCGGACCTCAACCCCGACGGCGGCGAGTACGACATCGCCACCGGCTCGTACCGCTCGTGGCGCAAGAACCGCCAGCCCAACTCCGGCTCCTCGTACGTCGGCACGGACGAGAACCGCAACTGGAACTACAAGTGGGGCTGCTGCGGCGGCTCCAGCGGCAGCAAGTCCTCCGAGACCTACCGCGGTGCCGCGCCCGAGTCGGCGCCCGAGGTGAAGGTGGTCTCGGACTTCGTGCGCAGCCGGGTGGTCGGCGGCAAGCAGCAGATCAAGGCCGCGATCGACTTCCACACGTACAGCGAGCTGGTGCTGTGGCCGTACGGCTGGACCACGGCGGACACGGCGGCCGGGCTGACCGTCGACGACCAGAAGGCCTTCGCGACCGTCGGCGGCAAGATGGCGGCCAGCAACGGCTACACCCCCGAGCAGTCGAGCGACCTCTACATCACGGACGGGTCCATCGACGACTGGCTGTGGGGGGCGCACAAGATCTTCGGCTACACCTTCGAGATGTACCCGGAGACCTCCTGGGAGGGCGGCTTCTACCCGCCCGACGAGGTGATCGAGCGCGAGACGAGCCGGAACAAGGACGCGGTGCTCCAGCTGCTGGAGAACGCGGACTGCATGTACCGGTCCATCGGCAAGGAGTCGACGTACTGCGTCTGACGCGCGCCGCGTGACCAGGGGGCGCCCCACCGCCAGGGGGGCGCCCCTTTCCCGTGTCCCGGACGGACGGGCGGGCGGGCCGGCCGGCCGGACGGACGGACGGACGGAGGGGTCGTCAGCCGAGGACGGCCAGGGCGTCGATCTCGATGAGCAGGCCGGCCGGGAGGCCGACGTAGACGGTGGTGCGGGCGGCCGGGGCCTGCTTGAGGGCCTGCTCCTCGAAGTACGCGTTGTAGATCTCGTTCATCTCGGCGAAGTGGCCGGTGTCGGTGAGGTAGACGCGGATCATCATCACGTCGTCCCAGCTGGCGCCGCCCGCCTCCAGCACCGAGCGGACGTTCTCCAGGGTCTGGAGGGTCTGCTCGCGCAGGGTGGGCCCGGCGACCGTGGGCGGCCGGCCCTCCACGGCCGGGAGGAAACCGACCTGCCCGGCGACCTGGAGGATGTTGCCCTTGCGCACGCCGTGCGAGAAGGCCGCGGGCGGGGCGGTGTGGGTGGGCGGGGTGACGGCGGTCTTCTCGGTCACGTCGATTCCTTAGCTGTGGGTGCGGTCCGTGCTGGGGCTGCGGTCCGTGCTGTCGCTGCGGTCCGTGCTGTCGGTTCCTGCATAGTCGTGGCCCACCGACTCGGCGGTGCGGCGCACCTCGGGCAGCAGCGCGAGCAGCCCTTCGGCGCTGACGACGACGTTGGGGGCGGAGAGCGAGAGCGCGGCGACGACCCGGCCCGCGTAGTCGCGCACCGGTGCGGCCACGCAGTTGATGGACTCCTCGTGCCCGCCCAGGTCCGTGGCCCAGCCCTGGTCCCGTACGGTGGCCAGCTCGGCCAGGAAGGCCCGGGCGTCCGGCGTCGAACGCGGCGTGTAGGCGGGGTAGTCCAGGCGCTCGGCGAGCGCGGTGCGCTCCGGGAGGGGCAGGTCGGCGAGGAGCAGCTTGGCGACGGCGGCGACGGTGATGGCGACGGGCTTGCCGATGCGGCTGTACATCCGGACCGGGTAGCGGCTGTCGATCTTGTCGATGTAGAGCACCTCGTTGTCCTGGTGGACGGCGAGGTGGACGGTGTGGCCGGTGCGCTCGTTGAGCTCGGCGAGGTGCGGGTGGGCGATCTCGCGCACGTCGAGGTTCTCCACGGCCTGTGCGGCGAGCGCGAAGAGGCGGGCGCCGAGGCGGTAGCGGCCGTCCTGCTGGCGGTGGACGAAGCGGTGCTCGTGCAGGGTGCGCAGCAGGCGCAGGGCGGTGGACTTGTGGACGTCCAGCGCGGCGGCGACGGTGCCGAGGTCGGCGGGGCCCTTCGCGAGCAGTGGCAGGATGCCGAGGGCCCGGTCGACGGTCTGGCTCATGGGGTGTCCTCCGCTGGTGGGGTGGTGGCCGGGGGTGTGGCCGGGGCCGCTGCCGGGGGGTGCCGGCGGGGCCGTGTCCCGGGCCGGCGTCGTTGCCGGGGCCGCTGCCGGGGCCGCTGCCGGCGCCGTTGCCGGGGTCGGGGTGGTCGCCCCCGGCGGTGGCACGTCGCCCGGTGTGGCGAGGGCGGCCCCGGCGAACCGGTGTGCCAGGCGCAGCCGCTCCCCGGGGCGCAGCCCCCTGAGTACCCCCGCGAGGTAGCCGGCCGCAAACCCGTCGCCGGCACCGGTGGCGGCCACCACGTCCACGCGCGGGGCGGGCACGAAGACCTCGGTGTCGCCGGTGCCGGCCTCCCGGGTGAACAGGGTGGCCCCGCGCGCCCCGTCCTTGACCACCAGCTGCGCGGGCTCGGGCAGCAGGGCGCGCAGCGCGGCGGGGCCGGTGGTGCCCCAGAGGGCGGCGGCCTCGTCGGCGCCCGCGAAGACCAGGCCGGCCCGGCGGGCCAGGGTCAGCAGCAGGGCCGGGTCCTGGCGGAGGGCGGGGCGGTGGTTGAGGTCGAAGGAGACCAGGGAGGCGCGGGGCGCCCCGGTGAGGGCGAGCAGCAGGTCGGCGCAGCCGTCGGAGAGGGCGGCGGTGATGCCGGTGAGGTGCAGGACGCGGGCGGCCAGCAGGGCGGGGTCGAAGCAGCCGGGGGCCATAGCGGAGGCTGCCGAGCCGGCCCGGTAGTAGGCGACGCCGTCCGCTCCGCCGGCCCGGTCGGCGGCGGTGCGGAAGTAGATCCCGGTGGGGCGCGCGGGGTCGCGTACGACTCCGGAGACGTCCACCCCGTACGCGGCCACGCCGGCGGTGACGTACCGGCCGAAGGCGTCGTCGCCGACCCGGCTGAGCCAGCGGGTGCGGTGTCCGGCGGCGGCGAGGGCGCAGGCGACGTTCGACTCGGCCCCGCCGGCGGTCCGTACGAAGGTGTCGGCGTCAGCGAGTCCCGCGCCGGGGGCGGCGGGCCGCAGGGCGACCATCGACTCGCCCACCGCGACCAGATCCATCCGTCACCCGCCTAGGCTCGTTGACCAGCGCTCCACCCGGATGCTAGACAGCGTGGAGCGAGCACCGCAACGACCGTTGCAACATACGCAACACCCGTACGGCAGTTGGAGGCTGGGCATGGAGGACCGCGTGCGGCGACTCGCACAGGAGACCGTCGACCACCGTTTCAAGGGGCTGCCCCCGGACGCGGAGGCCGCCGGGCTCACCGTCGGCGAGCTCGCCGCCCAGCACCGCGACCTCTACACCGGCGGGTTCACCACGCCCGTCCTGACGCTCTCGGCCACGGCCCTGGAGCACAACCTCACCGCGCTCGGGACGTACGCGGCCCGGCACGGCCTGGCCTTCGCCCCGCACGGCAAGACCTGCATGGCCCCGCAGCTGTTCGAGCGCCAGCTGGACCACGGCGCCTGGGGCATCACCGCCGCCATGCCCCACCAGGCCCGGGTCTACCGCGCGTTCGGCATCCGGCGGATCTTCCTGGCCAACGAGCTGGTCGACGCGGCCGCCCTGGCCTGGGTGGCCCGCGAGCTCGACGCCGACCCGGACTTCCGCTTCGTCTGCTACGTCGACTCCGTGCGCGGCGTCGAGCTGATGGACGCGGCGCTGCGGGCGGCCGGCGCGGGCCGGCCGGTCGACGTCGTGGTAGAGCTGGGCGCCGGGGACGAGGGCCGCACGGGCGCCCGTACCGAGGCCGACTGCACGGCCGTCGCGGACGCGGTCGCCGCCGCGGACACCCTGCGTCTGGTGGGCGTGGCCGGGTACGAGGCCACCATGCCCGGCGCCGACGCCGGCAGCGTGCGGGCCTGGCTGCGCCGGCTGACCGGGCTGGCCGCCGAGTTCGACAAGGCGGGCCGGTTCGCCGGGACCGGGCTGGCGGAGATCGTCGTCAGCGCGGGCGGCAGCGAGTGGTTCGACGCCGTCGCCGAGGTGTTCGCGGAGGTGCCGGAGCTGTCCCTGCCGGTGCTGCGGCTGCTGCGCTCCGGCGCGTACGTCTCCCACGACCGGGGCTGGTACGAGGGGCTGACCCCCTTCAACCGCGTCCCGGAGGAGGGTGGCCTGCTGCCCGCGTTCCGGCTGTGGACCCAGGTCGTCTCCCGGCCCACGCCCACCCAGGCCTTCGTCAACGCCGGCAAGCGCGACATCGCGTACGACCTCGGGCTCCCGGTGGTCGAAGCGGTGCGCGGGGCCCGCGACGGGGTCGAGCGGCCCGCGCCCGAAGGGACGGCCGTGGTCAAGCTGTCGGACCAGCACGCCTGGCTGGAGACGGCCGCGGAAGAGGACCTGGAGGTCGGCGACTGGGTCGGGCTGGGGATGGCCCACCCGTGCACGATCTTCGAGAAGTGGCCGCTGATCCCGGTGGTGGCGGACGACGGCACGGTCACCGAATTCGTCCGCACCTTCTTCTGAGCCCCGCCCCGGGCCCCACCCCTGAGCCCGACCGCCTCGACCGCCCCGAGCGAAGGAGCCCCCGCCGTGGACCTGGTGGTGCGCGGAGTCCGCGTCGTCGACGGCAGCGGCGGCCCCTCGTACACCGCCGACGTCGGCGTGCACGAGGGGCGGATCGCCGCGATCGGCCGGATCCCCGGCGGCGGGCGGCAGACCCTCGACGGCCACGGGCTCGCCCTGGCCCCGGGCTTCGTCGACATGCACGCGCACAGCGACCTGGCCCTGCTCCGCGACCCCGACCACGGCGCCAAGGCCCTCCAGGGCGTGACCCTGGAGGTGCTGGGCCAGGACGGCCTGTCGTACGCGCCGGTGGACGACCGCACCCTGGGCGAGGTGCGCGGGGCCATCACCGGCTGGAACGGCGACGGTTCGGACGTCGACTTCGACTGGCGGACCGTCGCGGGGTACCTCGACCGCCTCGACCGGGGCTTCGGCGGCGAGGGCATCGCCGTGAACGCCGCCTACCTGGTGCCGCAGGGCACCGTCCGCGCGTACGTGATGGGCTGGGGCGACCGGCCGGCCCGCCCGGACGAGCTGGACCGGATGCGCGGACTCGTCGCCCAGGGCCTGGCGGAGGGCGCGGTCGGCATGTCCTCGGGCCTGACCTACACGCCGGGCATGTACGCGGACGGCGCCGAACTGACCGAGCTGTGCCGGGTGGTGGCGGAGTACGGCGGCTACTACTGCCCGCACCACCGCTCGTACGGGCGCGGCGCACTGGCGGCGTACGAGGAGATGGTGGCGCTCGCGCAGGAGGCGGGCTGCGCCCTGCACCTGGCGCACGCCACCATGAACTTCGCCGAGAACGCGGGCCGGGCGGGCGAGTTGCTCGCCCTGCTGGACCGGGCCCTGGCCGCCGGCGCCGACCTCACGCTGGACACCTATCCCTACACCCCGGGCTGCACGACCCTGGTGGCGCTGCTGCCGGGCTGGGCGAACGAGGGCGGCCCGGAGGCGGTGCTGGCGCGGCTGCGGGACGACGCGACCGCGGCGCGGATCCGGCACGCCATGGAGGTGGAGGGCTCGGACGGGTGCCACGGGGTGCCGGTGGACTGGTCGTCGGTCGAGGTCTCCGGGGTGTCGGACCCGGTGCTGGCCGGGTACGTGGGGCGGCGCCTGGACGGCTGGGAGACGGCCCGGCGGCTGCTGCTCGGCGACCGGCTGGGGCCGACCGTGCTCCAGCACGTGGGCCACGAGGAGAACGTACGGGCCATCATGCGCCACCGCGCACACACCGGAGGCTCCGACGGCATCCTCCAGGGCGCCAAGCCGCACCCCCGCGCCCACGGGACCTTCCCGCACTACCTGGGCCGGTACGTGCGCGAACTCGGCGTGCTCTCGCTGGAGGAGTGCGTGGCGCACCTCGCCGGCCGCCCGGCGGCCCGGCTGCGCCTGTCCGACCGGGGACTGGTCCGCGAGGGGTACCGGGCGGACCTGGTGCTGTTCGACCCGGAGACGGTGGCGGCGGGCGCGACCTTCGCCGCGCCGCGGACCCCGCCGGCCGGGATCCCGTACGTGCTGGTCGACGGGCGCTTCACGGTGCGGGACGGGCGGCGGACGGACGTGCTGGCGGGGCGCGCGGTCCGGCGCGGGGACTGATCCGGGCGCCCCGGGCGGATCACCGGGAACCCCGCGTAATCGAACGTGTGCGGCCTACGATGGCGGCATGCTCGCCTTCGTCCCCGCTGTCCTGCTTTTCGCCGCTTTCTGCCTGAGCGTCCGCGAGGACCGGCGCCGCTTCCGCAACGCGGTGCTGCTCGGCCTGACCTTCATCACGCTGTCCCTGGCGCTGCTGGCCCAGATCCGCCACCTCCCGTACGTCGCGGCGGAGATCATCCTGCTGACCGTCTTCGCCGTGCCCGCGCTCGGCACGGTCGCGCTCGGCGTCTTCCTGGTCGCCAACGGGATGACGATGGTCCGCAAGGAGGGCCGCAGTCCGGCCAACCTGCTGTCCCTGATGGCGGGCGTGGGCATCTTCTGCATGATCGGGCTGCTGGTGGCCGTCGGCACGGAGGGGTCGCCGGTGCTGGACGGGATCGTCGGCACGCTGGTGATGCTGGTCGCCTACGTCTCGTTCATCTTCCTGTGCTTCCTCGGGTACGCCTACCTCTACGGCCGGATCCGGGTGCGCGGCGACGTGGACTTCGTGGTGATGCTGGGCTCCGGGCTGACCGGCGGCGAGCGCGTCCCGCCGCTGCTGGCCTCGCGGCTGGAGAAGGGGCGCGAGATCTACGCCGCCCAGGTGGCCCGCGGCGGGCCGGCGCCGCTGCTGCTGACCTCGGGCGGGCAGGGGCCGGACGAGAAGCTGCCGGAGGCGCGGGCGATGGCCGGCTGGCTGCGGGAGCGGGGCGTGCCGGAGGAGCACCTGCGGACGGAGGACCGGTCCCGCACGACGGACGAGAACATGCGGTTCAGCCGGGAGCTGATGCGGGCGGAGGACCCGACGTACCGCTGCGTGGTCGTCACCAACAACTTCCACGCCTTCCGGGCCGCCATGACGGCCCGTCGGGCGGGGGTCAACGGTCAGGTGCTGGGGTCCCCGACGGCCCGCTACTTCTGGCCGAGCGCCACCATCCGCGAGTTCGTGGCGGTCTTCTGGGAGCACCGGGCCGTCAACCTCACCATCAGCGCCCTGATCGTCGCCTTCGGGGCGCTGGCCACGGCCAACGCCCTCTGACGCCCTCCGGGACCGTCCCCCGGGCGCCTCACGCGCCCAGGGCGTCGACGATCGCGTCCGTGGCGGCGACCCGGCCGATGCGGGGGAAGATCTTCGTGAAGGTGTGCGCGTGGGAGGCGGCGTCCAGGTCGGTGGTCGCGTCCTCGGCGAAGACCAGCCGGTAGCCCAGCTCCCAGGCGCTGCGCGCGGTGGACTCCACGCCGATCGAGGTGGAGATGCCGGCGAGCACGATCCGGTCGACGCCCCGGCGGCGGAGCTGGAGGTCCAGCTCGGTTCCGGTGAAGGCGCCCCAGTGGCGCTTGGTGACCACGATGTCGTTCTCGGTGCCGGGGCCGCCGGTCAGCTCCGCGGGGAGGACGGAGAACTCCGGCGGGGGCGCGACGGGCGGGAAGTTCCGTGCGTCCGTGTCGTCGACGGGCAGGTCACCGCCGTCGGGGTGGAAGGCCACCTTCACCAGCACCACGGGCAGCCCGCGGGCGCGGAAGGCCCCGGCGAGCCGGATGCCGCGGGCCAGCACCTCGCCGCTGGGGCGGGCGGTCTCGCGGGCGAGGATGCCCTGCTGGAGGTCGACCAGCACGAGCGCGGTCCGGTCGGCGAGGTTCTTCAGCTCGGTCATGTGGGCTCCATGGCGTCGGGGGGGGGCGGGGGTGCGTACGTACCGCGCGGGGCGTGCGTCAGTCTTCGGCGAGGCGCCGCAGGAGTACGACGGCCTCCGCCAGGGTGCGCCGCTCCTCCGGGTCCAGCCGCTCGGCGATCAGCTCGGCGAGCCGGTGGCGGCCGGCCTCGTGCCGCTCGCGCAGCCAGGTGCGGCCCGCGTCGGTGAGGCCGACCAGCTGCCGGCGGCCGTCGGTGGGGTGGGGGGTGCGCGCCACCAGCCCGAGGGCCTCCAGCGCGCCGACCGTCGCGAGGAGGGACTGGGGGCGGACGGCCTCGGCGCGGGCCAGGTCGGCCGACGTGGCCGGGCCGGCGCGGTCCAGCCGCTTGAGGACGGAGGTCTGGGACAGCGTGACCCCGCTGCCGGAGGCGGCGGCCCGCAGGTGTCTGACGAGCCGCGCGACGGCGATCCGGAGCTCCTCCGCCGTCTCGTCTGGCTGCGGGTCGAGCGGACGCACGGATGGAACATAACGGGCAAACAGCAAAACTGACAAGGCTGCCTGTCGACATCGACCCGCCAGGGCCCCCCGCACGCCCCCGCGCGCAGCAGCGTGACGAGCGCAACACCCGGGCGGCGGGCGGCGACCGGAGGGGTGGGATCCACAGGCCCGGACCGGGCCGCGGGCAGGAATCCAAAGGGGCCGGAGCCGGGGAACCTTACGAAGGGGGAAATCGGACAAATCACCGGACGGGCGGGTGACGAAAAGGGCCAGCGGGCCGCCCGCGCGGCCCCGTAGTCTCCTGTGTATGCAGGTGATCCAGTCGACGAAGCTCGCGAACGTCTGTTACGAGATCCGGGGCCCTGTGCTCGAAGAGGCGATGCGGCTTGAAGCAGCAGGTCATCGCATCCTCAAGCTCAACACCGGAAACCCGGCGGCGTTCGGTTTCGAGTGCCCTCCCGAGATCCTCGAGGACATGCTCCGCAACCTGGGCAACGCCCACGGCTACGGGGACGCGAAGGGCCTCCTCTCGGCACGCCGCGCCGTGATGCAGCACTACCAGACCAAGGGCATCGAGCTGGACGTCGAGGACATCTACCTCGGCAACGGCGTCTCCGAGCTGATCCAGATGTCGATGCAGGCACTGCTGGACGACGGCGACGAGGTGCTCGTACCGGCGCCGGACTACCCGCTGTGGACGGCCTCGGTCTCCCTCGCCGGCGGCACCGCCGTGCACTACCGCTGCGACGAGCAGTCCGACTGGATGCCGGACCTCGCCGACATCGAGCGCAAGGTCACCGACCGCACCCGCGCGATCGTGATCATCAACCCGAACAACCCCACGGGTGCGGTCTACGACGAGGAGATGCTGCGCGGCCTCACGGACATCGCCCGCCGCCACAACCTGATCGTCTGCTCCGACGAGATCTACGACCGGATCCTGTACGACGGCGCCACGCACACCAACACCGCCGCCATCGCGCCGGACCTGCTCACCCTGACCTTCAACGGCCTCTCGAAGAACTACCGCGTCGCCGGCTACCGCGCCGGCTGGATGGCGGTCTGCGGCCCGAAGAAGAACGCGGCCTCGTACATCGAGGGCCTGACCATCCTCGCCAACATGCGGCTGTGCGCGAACATGCCCTCGCAGCACGCCGTGGCGACGGCCCTGGGCGGGCGGCAGTCGATCGAGGACCTGGTGCTGCCCGGCGGGCGGCTGCTGGAGCAGAGGGACACGGCGTACGAGCTGCTCACGCAGATCCCGGGCATCAGCTGCGTGAAGCCCAAGGGTGCGCTCTACCTCTTCCCGAGGCTGGACCCGGCCGTCTACAAGATCAAGGACGACCGGCAGATGGTCCTCGACCTGCTCAGGGCCGAGAAGATCATGGTCGTGCACGGTACGGGCTTCAACTGGCCCGAGCCGGACCACTTCCGGATCGTCACCCTGCCGAACGCCAAGGACCTCGGCGACGCGGTGACCAGGATCGGGAACTTCCTCGACGGCTACGGCCAGCCGTGACGCACTTCGGGCCCCGCACCTCCTGTCGCACAGCAGGGGGAGCGGGGCCCGGGTCCTCGTCCGACGCGGATCCCATCTGACACACATCCTGGACCCAGCTCTACTTTAGAACCATTCCAATGTAGGATGGCCTCCTGACCACGCCAGGAGGCCATCCCCATGTACGAGCCGATCCGCACCAAGTCGGTCCACCGCATGCCCGGCCGCCCCGACTACCCCCACCGCAGCCGCGGTGAGGAGCTGGACATCCAGCTCGCCGGGCACCTGGCCGCCCTCCTCGCCGTGACCGACGAGCTCGGCCTGGACGAGGCGGCCGAGGAGATCGCGGGCCAGGTGGCCCGCCTCCGGGGCACCCCGCCGGCCCGGCACGCCGGACTCTCCGACACCGACGCCGAGGCCCTGCACCACCGCGCCCACGACCTCGCCGCCCGCGCGCTGGTCGTCGCCGCGTCCCGTGCCGACACCGCCGCCGCGATCCTGGCCGCCACGCGCATGGACGCCCACACCGCCGCCCTCAAGCCGGCCGCGGCCCACTGACGGCCCCGGTCCGGGGCCGGGGAGGCTCCGGACCGGGTGCCACGACCTTCCGGTACGCGCTCGGCCCGCTCGGGCCCGCGCGGCAGCCGCTCAGCCCGCGTAGCAGCGGCGCAGCCAGCGCTCGCGACCGCTGCCCGCCGGGGTGAAGCCCACGCGCCGGTGCAGCACCCGGTAGTTGTCGAAGGCCAGGAAGTCCCCGGCACCCAGCAGCAGGCTCTCGTACGGGGCCGACTCCAGCGCGTCGGAGAACCGCGCCAGCACGTCGAACGCCTCCGGCACCGCCGCCGTGGTGGTCCCGCGGTCGAAGCGGATCCGCGGCAGCCCGCCCTCGGCCCCGGCCGGCTCCAGCAGCGGGACGGACCGCAGCGCCTGGCGGTCGCCGCCCTCCCCCGCGCGCACCGAGTCCGGCGCGGCCACCTCGAACCAGGCCCGGCCGAGGTCCTCGCGCAGCCCCTCGTCCATCGCCTCCAGCGCGTACGGCAGGGGCATGACGTCCGTGGGGACCTGCTCCTCGTTGCGGATGCCGCAGAAGGTCAGGAAGCGCGGCACGTACCGGCGCGGGTCGCAGCCGGGGGCTCCGAAGCCCAGGTGGGGGTTGTCGGTGTGCCAGAAGAACTCCTGGTCGGCGCCCCAGGAGCTGGTGGTGCCGGCCGCCGCGGGGTTGGGGACGACGTTCCGCAGCAGGTGCCCGGCGTTCTCGTACCCGACCGCGAACGGCGCGATGCCCATCAGCTGGAGCATGCCCAGGTGCAGGGCGTTGACCACGGACAGGTCGCGCTCGGCGGCCCAGCCGCTGGTGGGCGAGGCGGGCCAGCGCTCCTGCTGCGGCAGGTTGCGCACCACGATCAGGCAGGAGCCGGAGCGCGGGAAGCCGGCCACCTCGGCCAGCGCCTCCGGGGACAGCGCGCCGATCAGGGCCTCGGCGCCGATCCGGCCGAGGATGACGGTCTCCAGGTCCGGGTCGAGCCCGTCCGGCGGGAGGTTGGCGAGGATGCTGCGGTGGGCCCGCTCCGACTCGGCGTCGGTGAGGGCGAGCTGGACGACGGGCGGTACTGCGGTGCTGAGCACGGTGATATCTGCTCCTTGAGAGGGTGTCCCCGCGAAGGGACCTGCTTTCTTTCGGCGCGCGTCAGACGACGTAGCGCAGGATCAGGGAGGCGAAGAGGACGCTGAGCGAGGCGACGAGGGTGGCGCGGACCACCTTGGCCCCGCCGCGCAGGGTGGCCTTGCTGCCGACCCAGTTGCCCGCGATGTTCGCCAGCAGCATCGGGATGCCGATCAGCCACAGGATGTGGCCGGAGATGACGAAGGCGACGAGCGCGCCCACGTTGGACGCGAGGTTGAAGACCTTCGCGGTCGCCGAGGACTCCACCAGGCCCACCCGTAGCAGCAGGTGGAAGCCGAGGATCAGCATGGAGCCGGTGCCGGGGCCGAAGAAGCCGTCGTAGAAGCCGATGCCGAAGCAGAGCAGCGGCACCCACAGCCACAGGGTGAGGCCGTGCAGTTCGGCGAGGGTCTCGGCGTGCTTGTTGCGCTTGGGCAGCAGGGTCAGCAGCAGTCCGACCGGGATCAGGAAGGTGATCAGCTTGCCGATGGTGTCGGCGTCGAAGAGCAGGATGACCTTGGCTCCGACGTACGCGCCGACGAGCGCGAAGACCACGCCCGCGCCGACCAGCTTCCAGATGACCTTCTTGCTGCGGGCGAAGTTCCACAGGGCGGCCACGGTGCCGACCGTGGACACGTACTTCTCGGTGCCCAGGGCGAGTTGGGGCGCGTAGCCGGCGAACAGCACCGCCGGTACGAGGATCAGGGCGCCGCCGCCGGCGATCGAGTCGATGAATCCGGCGACGAAGGCCGCCGCGGTGAGGAGTCCGATCTCCACGGGCTCAGGCCTCTCTGTGAATCTTGTGCTGGGCCGCCTGGGCCCGGGGACGGACGACGAGCAGGTCGACGTTGACGTGCGGGGGGCGGGTCAGGGACCACACGACGGTGTCGGCCACGTCCTCGGCGAGCAGCGGCTCGGCCACGCCCTGGTAGACGGCGGCGGCCTTGGCCTCGTCGCCGCGGAAGCGGTTGACGGCGAACTCGTCGGTCCTGACCATCCCGGGGGCGATCTCGACCACGCGCACCGGGCGGCCGCACAGCTCCAGGCGGAGCGTGGCGGCCAGGGCGTGGGCGCCGGCCTTGGCGGCGACGTAACCGCCGCCGCCCTCGTAGGCGGTGAAGGCCGCAGTGGAGGACAGCACCAGGACCGTGCCGCGGCCGCTCGCCTCCAGGGCGGGCAGCAGGGCCTGGGTCAGCCGGAGCGTGCCGAGGACGTTGACCTCGTACATCGCGCGCCAGTCGGCCGGGTCGGCGTCGGCGACGCTCTCGGCGCCGACCGCTCCGCCCGCGTTGTTGACCAGGTCGTCGACCGGGCCGACGTGTTCGGCGAAGGCGCGTACGGCGGCTGCGTCGGTGATGTCGAGCGGGTACACCTCGGCGCTGCCCCCGGACGCGGCGGTGCCGTCGGCCGCCTGGATCTCCTTGGCCACGCGCTCCAGGAGCTCGGCGCGGCGGCCGGTCAGGACCACGTGGTGGCCGGCCGCGGCCAGGGCGCGGGCCGTGGCGGCCCCGATGCCGCTGCCGGCACCGGTGACGACGCTGACGCGGCGGGCGGGGGCGCCGGCGTCCGTGGGGGTGGGTGTGGGGGTCAAGTGAGTGTCCTCCTGAGTGCGGTTCCTTCGTGCCCGGCGGCCGGTCGTGGGGCGTGCCGGGGCATGGCGGCCCGGTCCTGCGGCGCGTGGGGCCGTCAGGACTGCCGTCGGTGGTGCGGGTGGTGCGGCGCGGATGGCGCGCGGGTGCCGTGCAGCCGGACCGGTACGGGTCCGGGCGGCGCGGGTGGTGAGCGGTGAGCGGTGGTGCGGCGCGGGGCGCGGGCGGTGCGGGTGGCGCACGGGTCGCGTGGGGCGCGGGCGGTACGGGGCGCGGGTACGGCGCGCGGGGTGGGGCGGTGGGGCCGGGTGGTGCGTCGTACGGGTGGTGCGGTCGAGCGGGATGGCGCCGACGGCCCTGGACCAAGTGGCCCGGGAGCGGCGGGAGTTACCAGGTCATGTCGTCCGTGCCGGCGCCGGCGGCCGGGGCGGTGACGGTCTGGCCCGGCTGCGCGGTGGTGCCGGCCGCGGCCGCGAGCGGCGCCGCGACGACCAGCGAGCCGGCGGCGAGGGCGACGGCGGCCGCGACGGAGGCGGAGGAGGGCAGCAGAGCGGAGAGGCGCATAAGTTCTCAGTCCTTGAGGGCGAGTGGGAGCCGGTGCCGGGACGACCGGAAGCCCGGCCGGGCGGCGCCGCTCCCTGGTCGGCGCTTTCAAGGAGATCTTGTCCCGGCCACAGGAGCTGGGAAAGGGAGTTCCATCGGCCAGGTTCGGCCATGGCTGGACACGGCCATGACGAGATGGCAGTCCGCATCCTGGACATCGGGGCCCTCGCCGCCGCCCGCATATTGGACCGAACCAATCACGGTGGGCATTCAGAGGCTCACATAGTTATGATCCCGCGCGGTGGGGACGGCCAGGGGGGACGGGCCACCGCGGGGGGTTTCTGACCATGCAGAAGGAAGAGTTCGACTTCACCCATGAGGTGTTCCGGCAGCTGATCGCCGCGCCCGGCAGACCGCTCGCCGCACTCCGCGCCGAGCTGCTCCTCTCCGAGGCGGAACTCGCCGCGGCGCTGGCCGGGCTGACCCAGTGCGGGCTGGTCCACCGGCACGCCGTGACCGGGGAGCCCCTGCCGGTCACCCCGGAGGCCGCCCTCGCCCGGCTCTTCGAGCAGGAGCAGCAGTACAACGCCGAGCGGACGGCCCGGCTCCAGCAGCTCCAGACCACCCTCGCGGCCATCGACGCGCGGCTGACCTCCGCGCCCGGTCTGGCCGAGCCCGCACTCGGCTCGGGCAGCGAGCTGATCGTGGGCGAGGCCGAGATCGGCGCCTCCCTGGAGAGTGCCACCGCCCGGGCCCGCAAGGAGATCCTCTCCATGCACCCGGGCCGCCCCCGCAGCCCGGCGCAGCTCGCCGACGGCATGCGGCGCAACCACGAACTCCTCGACCGGGGCGTGGGCATGCGGACGCTCCAGCTGGACGCGATGCTGCGGGTCCCGCACGGCCGCGCCCACCTGCGGGCGCTGGAGGAGGCCGGAGCGGAGGTGCGGATCGCGCCGGTGCTGCCGTTCCGGCTGATCGTGGTCGACGGGATCCAGGCGTACGCGGCGGCCCCCTCCCCCGACGACCGTCAGGCGGCGGTGCTGATGACCGACCCGCGGGTGGTCGAGGTGCTGTGCCGGGTCTTCGAGCACTTCTGGGTGCACGGGGCCAAGCTGCCGGACAACGAACCGCCGGCGCCCGCCGACGACCCCCTGACGGAACGCGAGCGCGCGCTGCTGCGGATGCTGTTCCAGGGCATGAAGGACGACGCCATCTCCCGTTCCCTGGGCGTCTCGCCGCGCACCCTGCGCCGGCTGCTGACGGACGTGATGGCCAAACTGGACGCCGACAGCCGCTTCCAGGCGGGCGCCCGCGCGATGGCCCGCGGCTGGCTCACGGAGGAGTGAGCCGGGACGGGGCGCGGGCCGGTCCGGGACCGGCGGTGGGCCCCGGACCGAGCCGAGGCACCTGCCCCCTCCCAGCAGGCCCGCGCCGCCCACACGACCCCCACCTGCCGCACGGCCCGCACCGCCCACGCGTCCCGCAGCTCCCGCACGGCCGGTCGCGGCCACTGGCCGGGTGAGGCCGCGGCTGGTTGTGGCCAGCGCCGGGCCCTGGCGTCCCGGGCCGGACCGACTCATGATCGATTCACCCCCTTAAGGCCCCTTTCCCCGAGGTGGATTCGTCATGTGCGGCGTAGCCGGGCTCTTCACGGGCTGTACCGCCCTCACCCCCTGTCCCCCGCCGCCGCCCGGCCCCCCGGTCGCGGGCGGCCCCCCGTACGCGGCCGCACCGGCGGACGCCGCCGCGGACGGTTCCCCGTACGGCCCCGCCCCGTACCGCAGCCCCTTCGGCGACTGGTACGAGCGGGTCACCGCCCGGCCGCCGCTGCGCCGGACCCTCCTGCTCCCCGAGGGGACGGCCCCCTTCTCGCCGGCCCTCGCGCCCGTCACCGGGCACCCCCTGGTCCGCGCGCTGCCCGCCCCCGCCCGGACCCGGCTGCTCGCGCTGCACGCCCACCGCTACCTCGACTTCACCGCCCGCCTGGAGCACCTGGTCGTCAACCGCACGGCCCTCGGCATCGCGCACGGCACCCTCGGCGTCGACCTGCCGGAGGAGATGCGCTTCGACGCGTACAAGCTCTACTGCGACGAGGCCTGGCACGCGCTGACCGCCGCCGACCTCGCCCGCCAGCTCCGCCACGCCACCGGCGTCACGGCGCCCGAAGCCGGCGCCCCGGCCTTCCTGGCCCGGCTGGCGGCGGTCCGGGAGGCCGTCGGGCCCCGGTCCGCGCAGCTCGCCGAACTGGTCTTCGTGGTCTGCTCGGAGACCCTGGTCTCCGCCACCCTGCCGGCCGGCGCCGAGGACCCCCTGATGCCCGCCGCGCTCCGCGACACCCTGCGCGACCACGCCCGGGACGAGGCCCGCCACCACGCCTACTTCGCGGCCTTCCTGCGCCTGCTCTGGACCCGGCTCGACGCCGGCCAGCGGCGCACGGCCGGCCGGCTGGCCCCACGGGCCGTCGCCGCGTTCCTCGGCCCCGACCTCCCCGCCCTCCGCGCCGACCTGGCCGCGGCCGGACTGCGGCCCGGCGAGGCCGAGCAGGTGCTGGCCGAGACCCACCCGCCGGACGCAGTGGCCGCGTACGGCCGCGAGGCCGCCCGGCCCGTCCTGCGCCACTTCGCGGAGCTGGGTGTGCTGGACGATCCGTACGTACGTGAGGAACTGGCCGCGTACGGGCTCAGTTGGGACGCGCACGTCACCTGACGTTCATTCAACCAACACCGGAACCTGGGTTTCCGCGAGCACGCTGCCCCCTGTGAGACGCATCCTGGGAATCGCCCTGGCGGTCCTGCTGATCGGCGGAGTTGTCTTCGCCGTCCTGGCGGGGCGCGGAGGTCAGGGAATAGGCGGCACGGCAACGAAGACCGTGCGTGGTGTGATCGGGTCGGAGAAGGCCGAGTTCTTCGACGATCCCGACGTGGTCGAGGCCCTTGCAGGCAAGGGCTGGACGGTGGAGACGGAGACCTCGGGGTCCTGGGCGATGGACCAGCTCCCGCTGAAGGACTACGACTTCGCCTTTCCGGGGAGCAGGGCTCCCGCCGACGCGGTCCGCGCGAAGTCACCCCTGAAGGTGACCGCGGCCCGCCCCTTCTACTCGCCGCTGGTGATCGTGGCGCACAGCGCGGCCGCGGGGGTGCTGGCCGACAACGGCCTGGTCCGCAAGGCCGGCGCCAAGTCCGGCACACTGCTGATGGACCCGTTCCTGAAGGCCGTGGCCGCCGACCGCACCTGGCAGCAGCTCAAGGGCGCCGACGCGCACGCCGAGCTGAGCGGCTCCCTCTACATCAGCACCACCGACCCGGCCAGCTCCAACTCCGGCGCCCTGTACCTGGCCATGACCTCCTTCGTCGCCGAGCGGCAGAGGGTGGTCGCCGACAAGGCCGGGATCGACCGCACGGCGCCGCTGCTGCGCAAGCTGATCGCCCCCCAGGGCGCCCAGCAGACCAGCACCGACGCGCCGTTCCGGGACTTCATCAGCGGGGTGGGCAACCCCCTGGTGCTCGTGTACGAGTCCCAGGTGGCCTCCCTGCTCCAGCAGAAGCAGGACACCGGCGACCTGGTGGTCCTCTACCCCGACACCACGGTCCCCAGCGACCACACCCTGGTGCCGCTCACCGAGGACGGCAAGGCGCTCGGCGAGCTGCTGAGCACCGACAAGCGGCTGCGCGAGCTGGCCGTACGGCACGGCTACCGGCCGCAGGGCGCGCTGTCCGAGTTCACCGCGGCCACCGCGCCGCACACCGCCTACCTCAACCAGAAGCTGACGGGGATCCGCCAGGCGCCCGTGCCGACCGTCGAGGTCCTGCACGAGATGGCCGCGCGGGCGAAGGGCCAGGGGGGCCACTGATGACCACCGCAGAAGAGCCGGGACAGCTCGTCCTGACCGCCCCGGAGCCCGTGGCCCCGGTCCGCAAGGAGCAGGCCGCCGGCCTGGTGCCGCTCCAGGACGGCGTACGCGAGGAGATGGCCCGCCGGGCCGGGGAGTACGTCGGCTCGCTGGCCGGCCTCGACGCCCGCTCGCCGGAGTTCGCCGGACGCATCGGGGAGATCGCCGGGCTGGGCGCGGGCGAGATCCGCAGCGCCGCCCAGCAGTCCAACCGGATGCTGGACCGGGCCGTACGTTCCCTGGAGGCGGACGGCGGCGGCGAGGCCCAGGCCCGCGTCGCCTCCTCGCTGGTGGAGCTGCGCCGCACGGTCGAGGACCTCGACCCGCGCGACACCCCCGGCAAGGGGCTCGGCAAGCTGCTGTCGAGGCTGCCGGGCGGCAACAGGTTCCGCGACCACGTCGCGAAGTACGCCTCGTCGCAGGCCACCCTCAACCGCATCGTCGGCGCCCTGCGCGGCGGCCAGGACGAGCTGCGCCGCGACAACGCGGCGCTGCACACCGAGCGCACCCGCCTGTGGGAGACCATGGGCAAGCTCCAGGAGTACGCGGTGCTCACCGAGGCGCTCGACGCGGCGGTGGAACAGCGCGTCGCCGAGGTCGCGGCCGCCGACCCGCAGCAGGCGGACGCGCTGCGCGCGGACGTCCTCTTCCCGGTCCGACAGAAGCACCAGGACCTGCTGACCCAGCTCGCGGTCTGCGCCCAGGGCTACCTGGCCATGGACGTGGTCCGGCGCAACAACGACGAGCTGATCAAGGGCGTGGAGCGGGCGGCGACCACGACGGTGTCGGCGCTGCGCATCGCGGTGATGCTGGCCTCCGCCCTGGACAACCAGCGCAAGGTGGTCGAGCAGGTCAACGCCCTGCGGGGGACGACCGAGGACCTGATCCGGGGCAACGCGGAGATGCTGGCCACGCAGACCGGCGAGATCCAGCGGATCGCGGCGGACCCGGCGGTGGGCGCGGAGACGCTGCGCACCGCGTTCGGGCAGATCTACAAGACGCTGGACGCGATCGACACGTACAAGGTGCAGGCCACGGAGTCGATGGCGGCGACGGTCGAGTCGCTGACCGGGGAGCTCCAGGCGGCGACGGCGTACCTGGAGCGGACGCGGCAGACCGGCGCCCTGGAAGGCGGTGCCCGGTGAGGAAGCGCATCACGACGGCCGCCCTGCTCGCGCTGGGCCTGGTGCTGACGGCGTGCGACAGCGCGCCGGAGCCCGACGCCGGCCCCCTCCCGTACCAGGAGGGCACGCTGCGGGTGCTGGCCTCCTCCGAGCTGTCCGACATGCAGCCGGTGCTGGACGCGGCCCGCGAGAAGACCGGCGTCACGGTGAAGTTCACCTGGTCGGGCACGCTCGACGCGGTGGAGAAGCTGGCCTCGGGGAAGGCGGACGGCGCGTACGACGCCGTCTGGCTGTCCTCCAACGACTACCTCAGGCTGCGGCCCGAGGCGGGCGGCAAGGTCACCAACGAGACGCCGGTGATGACCTCGCCGGTGGCGATCGGCGTCAAGCGCGCCACCGCCGACCGGCTGGGCTGGAAGGACGGGGAGCTGACCTGGTCGCAGCTGCACCAGGCGGTGAAGGCCGGGCAGCTGACGTACGGGATGACCGACCCGGTCCGCTCCAACTCGGGCTTCTCCGCGCTGGTTTCGGTGGCCTCGGGGCTGTCGGGCGCGCAGGCTGCCCTCACGGACGCGGACGTGGACGAGGCCTCCCCGGCCCTGAAGGAGTTCTTCAAGGGCCAGAAGCTGACCTCGGGCTCCTCGGGCTGGCTGGCGGACGCCTACACCCGCAGGGGCTCGGTGGACGCCCTCGTCAACTACGAATCCGTCCTGCTCTCCCTGAAGCAGGACCTGACGGTGATCCGCCCGAAGGACGGCGTGGTCACGGCCGACTACCCGCTCGCGCTGCTCACCTCGGCGCCGCAGGGCGCGCGGGCCTCGATGCGCTCGCTGACCGCGTACCTGCGGACGGCGGAGGCCCAGAAGCGGATCACGGACACGACGCTGCGGCGGCCGGTGACGGCGGGCGTGGCGCCGGGGCCGGGCCTGTCGCCCACCAAGCGCCGCGAACTGCCCTTCCCCGGCACCCGGTCGGTGGCGGACGGCCTGCTGGCCTCGTACGAGAACGAGCTGCGCCGCCCGTCGCGGACGGTGTACGTGCTCGACACCTCGGGCTCGATGGAGGAGGAGAACCGCATCGGCAGGCTCCGGGACGCCCTGGCGAGGCTGACGGGCAGCGGGGACTCCCCGGTGGGCCGGCGCTTCCGGGACCGGGAGGAGGTGACGCTGATGCCCTTCGGCTCGACGGTGAAGAAGACGACGACGCACGTGGTGGACCCGGGCAGCCCGACGACCGCCCTGAACGCGATCCGCTCGGACATCGACGCGCTCTCGCCGGACGGCGGTACGGCGGTCTACAGCAGCCTGAAGGAGGCGTACGAGCACATCGGCGGCGGCCGCGGGGACGCCTTCACCTCGATCGTCCTGATGACGGACGGCGAGAACACGGAGGGCGCGGACGCCTCGGAGTTCGACGCCTTCTACGCCCGGCAGTCCCCGGAGGGGAAGTCCACGCCGGTGTTCGCGATCCTCTTCGGCGACTCCGACCAGGCCGAACTCACGCACATCACCGAGCTGACCGGCGGCCGCCTGTTCGACGCGACGGGCGGCAACGACAAGCTGGACGGAGCCTTCGAGGAGATCCGTGGCTACCAGTAGGGGCAACCGGGCCCTCGCCTACCTGGAATCGAAGAAGAACCTGGCCGGCAGCGCGGCCGGCGTCGTGGGCGTCGGCCTCACCCTGGCCGGTGTGGCGGGCCCGTACTGGCCGGTGGTGGTGGCCGGCCTGTACGGTGCGGCCGCCCTGATCGCCCCGCCGGAGCACGTGGTCGTCCCGGACTTCCCGGACCCGGCGGAGCAGCTGAGCACCCTCCGGGACGACTTCGCGACGCTGAAGCGGTACATCGCGGAGGTGGAGCCGAACCCTGCGGCGGCGGGCAAGCTGACGGAGCTGATGAACCGGTACGAGGCGCTGCTGGACCCGACCTGGGTCTCGGACGTCCTGGCCGCCGACCCGGAGGCCGTCCACACCCTCTCCCGGGCCGTCCGCCAGGACGTCCCGGAGTGCGTGGACACGTACCACCGCGCCCGCTGGTGGAGCCGCCTGAACCCCGGCACCGAATCCCCGGACCGCCACCTGGAACACCAGCTGACCCTCCTCTACGACGAGGCCGACCGCCTCACCACCACCCTCCGCGAAGCCGAATCCCGCCGCCAGCAGACCCACACGACCTACCTGGAGGACCGCGGCCGGTCCTGACCCGGCTAGGGTCGGCCCACCGGTGATCAACGGGGGGGCGCTGTGCGCAGGTGGGCGGTCGTGGTGGCCGGGGTCGTGCTGGCCGGGGCCGGGTGCTCCGGGGGCGGGGCGGGTGACGGGGTGCTGGGGGCCGGGGCGCGGGCGTATCTGGAGGACGCGCTCGCCGTGGCGGAGCGGCACTCGGTGCTGCGGGACACCGCCGACTGGGGCGCGGTGCGGGCGGTCGCGTTCCGGCGGGCGGAGCGGGACCGGGCCCGGACGCCCGCGCAGACGTACCCGGCGATCCGGGACGCGCTGCGGGAGTTGGGGGACCGGCACAGCCAACTGCTGGATCCGGCGCAGGCGGCGGAGGCCACCGGCGCGGCGGAGGCGGAGCCGCCCGTCGTGGAGCTGCTGCCGGGGCGGATCGCGCACGTCACGCTGCCGGCCGTGCCGAACGAGCGGGCCGGCGCGGAGTACGTGCGCCGGGGGCGGGAGGCCGTGCGCAAGGCGGCCGCGGCGGGGGCGTGCGGGTGGGTGGTGGACCTGCGGTCCAACCCGGGCGGCGACATGTTCCCGCTGCTGGGCGCGGTGGGGGCCGTACTGGGTGACGGCACGGTGGGGTCGTTCGTGACGCCCGGCGGGGCGCGTACGCCGTGGGTCGTCCGCAGCGGTACGCCCAGCGGGCAGCTCCGCGACTGGGGACCGGCCGAGCCGCTCCCCCGGCCCGCGCCGCCGGTCGCGGTGCTGACCAGCAACCGCACGGCCAGCGCCGCCGAGGCCGCGGCCATCGCCTTCCGCGGCCGCCCGGCGACCCGTGCGTTCGGCGAGCCGACGGCCGGTCTGACGACGGGGAACGCGGCCCACCGGCTGTCCGACGGCGCCCTGCTGCTGCTGGCCGGCTCGTACGAGGCCGACCGGACGGGCACGGTCCACAAGGGCCCGCTCGCCCCGGACGAGGAGACCGGCGAGGAGCGCGCGCCGGAGGCCGCCGCAAAGTGGCTGCGCGCGCAGGACGACTGCCGGGGCTGAGGACCGGCCCGCGCTGCCGGGGCTGAGGACCAGCCCGCGCGGGACGGCTGCCGGGACTGCGGACCGCCCCCGCCGCGGAACGGCGACGGCCCGCCGGTCACGAGGACCGGCGGGCCGTTGCTGCGTCGGGTGCCGCTTGGTCGGGGGCTCCCACGTTCTTCGTCACCCCCTCGCGGGGGGTCAGGGCTCAGCCCAGGCGCTCGACGAGCGCGTGGTACTGGTCCCACAGCTCCTTCGGGGTGTGGTCACCGAAGGTGTTGAGGTGGTCGGGGACCAGCGCCGCCTCCTCGCGCCAGACCTCCTTGTCCACCGTCAGGAGGAAGTCGAGGTCCTCGGCCGGCAGGTCCAGGCCCTCGGTGTCGAGCGAGTCCTTGGCCGGCAGGATGCCGATGGGGGTCTCGACGCCCTCGGCCTTGCCGTCGAGGCGCTCGACGATCCACTTCAGGACGCGGCTGTTCTCGCCGAAGCCCGGCCACACGAACTTGCCCGCGTCGTTCTTGCGGAACCAGTTCACGTAGTAGATCTTCGGGAGCTTCGCCTGGTCCTTGTCGGCCGCGACCTTGACCCAGTGGGCCATGTAGTCGCCCATGTTGTAGCCGCAGAACGGCAGCATGGCGAAGGGGTCGCGGCGCAGCTCGCCGACCTTGCCCTCGGCGGCGGCGGTCTTCTCGGAGGCGACGTTCGCGCCGAGGAAGACGCCGTGGTTCCAGTCGAAGGACTCGGTCACCAGCGGCACCGCGGAGGCGCGGCGGCCGCCGAAGAGGATCGCGGAGATCGGGACGCCCTTGGGGTCCTCCCACTCCGGGGCGATCGTCGGGCACTGCGCGGCCGGCACGGTGAAGCGGGCGTTGGGGTGGGCGGCCGGGGTCTCCGAGTCCGGAGTCCAGTCGTTGCCCTTCCAGTCGACGAGGTGCGCGGGCGCCTCCTCGGTCATGCCCTCCCACCACACGTCGCCGTCGTCGGTCAGCGCGACGTTGGTGAAGACCGAGTTGCCCCAGAGGGTCTTCATGGCGTTGGCGTTGGTGTGCTCGCCGGTGCCGGGCGCGACGCCGAAGAAGCCGGCCTCGGGGTTGATCGCGTAGAGGCGGCCGTCCTCGCCGAAGCGCATCCAGGCGATGTCGTCGCCGATGGTCTCGACCGTCCAGCCGGGGATCGTGGGCTCCAGCATGGCGAGGTTGGTCTTGCCACAGGCGGACGGGAAGGCGGCGGCCACGTACTTGGCCTCACCCTGCGGCGGGGTGAGCTTCAGGATGAGCATGTGCTCGGCCAGCCAGCCCTCGTCGCGGGCCATGACGGACGCGATGCGCAGGGCGTAGCACTTCTTGCCGAGCAGGGCGTTGCCGCCGTAGCCCGAGCCGAAGGACCAGATCTCGCGGGTCTCCGGGAAGTGGGAGATGTACTTGGTGCTGTTGCAGGGCCACGGCACGTCGGCCTCGCCCTCGGCGAGCGGCGCGCCGAGCGTGTGGACGGCCTTGACGAAGAAGCCGTCGGTGCCGAGCTCGTCCAGGACCTGCTGTCCCATGCGGGTCATGGTGCGCATCGCCACGGCGACGTAGGCGGAGTCGGTGATCTCGACGCCGATCGCGGACAGCGGCGAGCCGACGGGGCCCATGCAGAAGGGCACGACGTACATCGTGCGGCCCTTCATGGAGCCGCGGAAGATGCCCTTCTCTCCCGCGAAGATGTCCTTCATCTCCGCCGGGGCCTTCCAGTGGTTGGTCGGGCCGGCGTCCTCCTCCTTCTCGGAGCAGATGAAGGTGCGGTCCTCGACGCGCGCGACGTCGGTGGGGTCGGAGGCCGCGTAGTACGAGTTCGGGCGCTTGATCGGGTCGAGCTTCTTGAACGTGCCCTTGGCGACGAGCTCCTCGCACAGGCGCTCGTACTCGGCCTCGGAACCGTCGCACCAGACGATCCGGTCGGGCTGGGTGAGGGCTGCGATCTCCTCGACCCAGGAGACGAGCTCCTGGTGGTTGGTGGGGGTGGAAAGGGGAGCCGCGTTGTCGCGCGCCACGATTGCTCCTTGTAGAGGGGTTTTTAAGATGTATGCCCCGTGGGGGCTGCGACCCGGACGCGTCGTAGCTGCTCATCCGGTGCCGACCGCACTCATCTGATCATCCGTGTCGTGTGCCCATATGTCCAGGGGGCCTCTCACGTGAGCATCGCCACTCGGTTCAATCTTCGGCAAAGCGAACAATCGGCAAAAGACACCTCCCGGCTACCTACGGACCCGTAGGTAGCATGGCCGCCATGACTCTTGATGCCCCCGCCAAGCCGGTCATGCGCGGCTGGCTGCACGCCGGGATGTTCCCCGCCGTGGTGATCGCGGGCCTGGTCCTCATGGCCTTCACGGACTCGACCCGCGCGCGGGTGGCCTGCGGCGTGTACGCGCTCACCGCCTGCCTGCTCTTCGGGATCAGCGCGCTCTACCACCGGGGCACCTGGGGGCCGCGCGGCGAGGCGGTCCTGAGGCGGCTGGACCACGCCAACATCTTCCTGATCATCGCGGGGACGTACACGCCGCTGACCGTGCTGCTGCTGCCCGACTCCACCGGCCGGACCCTGCTCTGGGCCGTCTGGATCGCGGCCGCCGCCGGCATCGCCTTCCGCGTCTTCTGGGTCGGGGCACCGCGCTGGCTCTACACCCCCTGCTACATCGCGATGGGGTGGGCCGCGGTCTTCTTCCTCCCCGAGTTCATGCGCGCGGGCGGGATCGCCGTACTGGTCCTGGTGATCGTCGGCGGCCTGCTGTACAGCGCGGGCGGGGTCATCTACGGCATGAAGCGTCCGAACCCCTCACCGCGCTTCTTCGGCTTCCACGAGGTCTTCCACTCGCTCACCCTCGCGGCCTTCATCACCCACTACGTGGGCATCTCGCTGGTGGCGTACGCGCACACGTAGCGAGGGCGGCGCACGCGCACGCGCGTACCGAAGCGGCGCGCGCGCACGCGCAAGAGGCCGCCGGCGCCCAGCCGACGGCCTCTCCCGCTTCCACTTCCACGACTACGACCTGACGGCCCCCAGCTCGCGCGCCAGCGCCCGGTCGTCCCCGGTCGGCGCCGCGCAGACGAAGTGCCGGCAGACGTACGCCGCCGGCCGGCCCCCGACCAGCGGCCGGTCGGCCAGCAGCGGGAACTCGTCCCCGCCCGGCTCCCCCACCGCCACGACCGCGCCCGGCGCCGTCCCGAGCAGCGCCGTACGGTGCAGCCGGTGCAGGGCGGCGTCCTCGGCGGGCCCGACCACGGCGACCTCGCGCGGCCCGTCGAGCAGCGCCTCCGCGACGGCCAGCCCCCACCCGATGAACCGCGGGGCGCGCGGACCCAGGGCGTGCACCACGCCGAGCGCACGCTCCGCCGCGGTGCGGTGCGCCTCCGAGCCGGTGTGGGCGGCGTACGAGAGCAGCGCGCCCGCGGCGGCGGTCCAGCCGGCCGGCGCCGCGTTGTCGGTGGGGTCCTGCGGCCGGCGGATCAGCTGCTCCGCGTCGTGCGCGGTGTCGTACAGCGTGCCGTCCTCGGCGGTGAACTGGTCCAGGATCAGGTCGGCGAGGAAACCGGCGAACTCCAGCCAGACCCCCTCGCCCGTCACCGCCGCCAGCGCGAGGAAGCCCTCCGCCACGTCGCCGTAGTCCTCCAGCACCCCGTCGTTGCCGCCGACCACGCCGTCCTTGCTCGTCCTGGCCAGCCGCGCGCGCCCGGAGGCCGCGTCGAAGTGGACGCGCACCAGCAGGTCCGCCGCCTCGGTGGCGCGCTCGACCAGGTCGGGGCGGTCGAAGTACGCGCCGCACTCGGCCAGCGCGGCGATGGCCAGGCCGTTCCAGGCCGCCACCACCTTGTCGTCCCGGCCCGGCGCGGGCCGCCCCGCCCGCACGGCCAGCAGCCGCTCCCTGATGGAGGCGATCCGCGCGGCCTCGACCACCGGCCCGTCCTGCGGGAGCTGGAGCACCGACTTGCCGTGCTCGAAGGTGCCCTCCTCGGTCACCCCGAAGTACGCCGTCGCCGTCCCGGCGTCCTCGTCGCCGAGCACCTCGCGCAGCTCGGCGGCGGTCCAGGCGTAGTACGCGCCCTCGACGTGCTTCCCCGTGCCGTCGTCGGAATCGGCGTCCAGCGCGGACGCGAACCCGCCCTCCCGCGTGCGCAGTTCCCGCACCATGAAGTCGGCGGTCTCCAGGGCCACCCGCCGGGCCAGGTCGGAGCCGGTGCTGCGCCACAGGTGCGCGTACGCGCGGCACAGCAGCGCGTTGTCGTACAGCATCTTCTCGAAGTGCGGGACCACCCAGGCCCGGTCCACCGAGTACCGCGCGAAGCCGCCCCCGAGCTGGTCGTAGATGCCGCCCCGCGCCATCGCCTCGCAGGTGTCGGCGGCCATCTGGAGCGCGCCCTCCGCGCCGGTCCTGGCGTGGTGCCGCAGCAGGAACTCGACCACCATCGACGGCGGGAACTTGGGCGCCCCGCCGAACCCGCCGTGCCGGGAGTCGTAGTCCCTGGTCAGCCCGAGCAGCGCCTGGGCCAGCTCCTCGGGCCCCGGCACGCCGGCCCGCCCGTAGTCGAGCTGCCGCCCGGCCAGGTCCCGCACGATCTTCTTCGCGACCTCGGCCACCTCGTCCCGGCGCCCGACCCAGGCCGTGCGCACGCCCTCCAGCACCTGCATGAAGGACGGCATCCCGTGCCGCGGCTCCGGCGGGAAGTACGTACCGAAGTAGAAGGGCTCGGCATCGGGCGTCAGGAACACCGTCATGGGCCACCCGCCCTGCCCGGTGGCCGCCTGCACCGCCTCCATGTAGACGGCGTCGACGTCCGGCCGCTCCTCCCGGTCCACCTTGACGTTGACGAAGTGCTCGTTGAGGTAGGCCGCCGTCAGCTCGTCCTCGAAGGACTCGTGCGCCATCACGTGGCACCAGTGGCAGCTCGAGTACCCGACGCTGAGCAGCACCGGCACCCCCCGCTCACGCGCCTCGGCGAACGCCTCCGGCGACCAGGGCCACCAGTCCACCGGGTTGTCCGCGTGCTGCAGGAGGTACGGGGAGGTCTCATGAGCGAGGTGGTTCGGCATGCGCACATCCTGCCCCACGCCCGGAACGCCACCACCGGAAGCCACGAACCGGACCCGGCCCCAGTACCGGAAAAGGGGAGGAGGTCCCGATGGACGCGCCGGGGCGGCGCCGGGCCCGCGCGGCCGCGGACGGCCGCACGGAGGTTCCGCCCGGAGGTTTAGCGCGAAGCTCTGATCCTGCTCAACTCCGGTTGATCCGGGCGGGGTTCTCTCGCGCGGGCGTCCTCCGCGCCGCACACTGGTCCTCCTGGCCAGGCTCTCGGAGGGGGATGCGCATGCGTGACGGCCATCGGAGCGAGGCGGAGCAGCTGGTGGCGCGGGCCGTCGAGGAGGAGGTGCGGCGGTCCGGCGGGCGGCTGGAGCAGGGGCCGCTGCTCGTCCGGGCGAGAGAGGCGCTGGACGCGATGGCGGCCGCCGCGGCCCCCGAGTACGCCGCCTACACCCGGGCGCTCGACGAAGCCGCCGCCGGGGCACCCTCGCTCGGCGCCGCCTTCCGGGTGAACGCCTCAACGGCCGCTCTGGTGACCGGTGTTGCCGCGCTGACCGCCTCCGTCACCGACCTGGCCCTGGGCCTGGAGGCCGGCGCGGCACTCGGTGCCGGGGCGGTGGTCGCGGCGGCCGGCGCGGCGGCCACCGCTGCGAAGGTCGCGGCCGCCTACTGGCCCGCCGCCCACCGGCAGGCCGGCGCCCTGGGCCAGCCCGGCGGCCCCGAGCAGCTGCGGCTCCAGTGGCTGACGGCGCTGGAGGTGCGGGGCGTACGGCCCTTCCTGGACCAGCAGCGGATGGTCTCCGAGGCCGCCCGCCGCACCGTCCCGAAGCAGACCGCCACCGCCCCGCAGCTGCGCGGCGCGGACCGCAGCGCGGCGGCCCGGCGGCGGAACGTACTGGCCCAGTCCTTCGGGCAGCTGCCGGAGCCGGCCGGACCGTTCGCCGGGCGGCGGGCCGAGGTGGCCCGGATCGCCCAGTGGGTGCAGGCCGCGCGGGCCAGCACCGAGACCCGGCCCGTGGTCGTCGTGCTGCACGGCGAACCGGGCGTGGGCCGCACCACGCTGGCCGTGCGGACCGCCCACCACCTCCGGGACCAGTACCGCGGTGCCTGCGTGGTGGACCTGCGGGGCGGCTCGCTCAGCGGCGAGACCCCGCTGCCCACCCGGGAGGCGCTGCTGCACCTGCTGAACCGGCTGGGCGCCCCCCGCGAGCAGCTCCTCTTCCGTGAGCGGTCCTCCGCGGAACAGCAGGTACGGCGGCTGGCGGAGCTGTACCACCAGCACCTCCAGGGGCTGCCGGTGACGGTGGTCCTGGACGACGCGGCCGACCCGGCGCAGGTGCGGCTGCTGGTGCCGGAGCGCTCGGACTCGCTGGTGCTGGTGACCGCGCGCCGGCCGCTGGTCCTGCCCGATGACACCCCGGCCTGGGTGTACCAGCTGCCGGTGACCGCGCTGGCCGACGCGGACGGCGCCGAGGTGCTGCGGGAGGCGGTCGAGGCGGCCGGCACGAGCGTGTACGACGAGCAGGCGCTGGCCGCGATCCAGCGGTTCACCGGCGGTCTGCCCCTGGCGCTGCGGCTGACCGGCCCGCTGCTCGGCACGCACACGGCCCGCCGCTTCGAGCTGCACCTGCGGGACCGCGCGGGCTCGCTCGACGTGACCGAGCGGGCGCTCGACCTGTCGTACGCACACCTCGCCGACCCCGCGCGGCGGCTGCTGCGGCGGCTGGCGCTGGCCGGCCGGGTCTCACTCGGTGCGGCGGCCGCGGCCGCGCTCACGGAGACCAACGAGGCGGAGGCCCAGCGGCTGCTGGGCAAGCTGGCCAAGACCGGCCTGATCGACCACGTGCGCGGCGAGCGGTACCGGCTGCACGACGCGGTGCGCTCGTACGCGGCCGCGAAGCTGGCGGAAGAGGAGGACCGCACCGAGATCGCGGCGGCGCACGAGCGCCTCATCCGGAACTACGCGCAGCTGGCCGACACCGTGATCCGGATGGTCGACGGCAAGACCTCGACGCGCGCCGACACCTTCGTGAAGGGCGCGGTCGGCGGCCACGGCTTCACCTCCCTGGAGGCGGCGCTGCAGTGGCTGGACGACGAGTCGAGCTTCATCACGGCGGCACTGCGGCACACCGAGGGCGTGGACCAGCGGGCGGTGCTGGACCTGCTCGGCGCGCTGTGCGACTACTGCCTGCTGCGCGGCGACCTGTACCGGCTGGGCGAGATCAACGAGCTGACCCAGGCCGTGGACCAGGGGCTGCTGGTGCGGTCGGTGCAGTGGCGCACCGGCATCGCGGCCCGGCAGCTGGGCGAGCTGGACAAGGCGCGCACCACGCTGGCGTCGGTGGTCGACTCGTACTTCGAGGCCCGGCACGAGTCCGGCGCGGCACGGGCCCTGGTGTCGCTGGGCATCACCCTGCACCACCAGGGCAACCTGACGGAGGCGGCGGCCCGGATCCGCGAGGCGCTGGCGCTGCAGACCGGCGAGGAGCTGGCCGGCGACCGGGCCTGGGCGCTGCACGCGCTGGCCTCGGTGGAGCGGGACAACGCGCGGCTGGGCGAGGCGCTGGAGCTGCTGGCGGAGTCGCTGCGGCTGCACCGGGACAGCGAGAGCCTGCACGGCGAGGCCTGGGCGCACTTCCAGCGCGGCCAGGTGTACCTGCGGACGGGCGACGTGCCGGCGGCGGACGCGGAGCTGCGGCTGGCGCTGGAGCTGTACGGGCGCACGCACGACGACCGCGGCCGGGCGTGGGCGCTGACGCAACTGGCCCGGGCGCGGCTGGTGGACGGCGACGCCTCGGCGGCGGTGGACCAGCTGCGGGAGGCGCTGCTGCGGCACCGGGAGGCGGAGGACGCGCGGGGCGAGGCGTGGACCCTGTACTACCTGGGCCAGGCGCTGGAGGAGCAGGGCGACGGGGACCAGGCGGTACGGGAGCTGGAGCGCGCCCGCACGATGTTCTCCCGGATGCGGGACGTGTACGGGCTGGCCTGTGCCCGGCACCACTCGGGGCGTGTGACGCGGGACCTCCGCGCGGCCCAGACCGGGAACCTGCGGAACTCGGGCTTCGCCCGGCAGCTGCTGGTGGACGCGCGGGCGGACTTCCACCGGATCGGGGTGGCCCACGGGGAGGCGTGGACGTGCCTGGAGCTCGCGGTGGTGGACGCGGGGAACAGCAAGGCCGCGCAGGCGGTCGCGCTGTGCGAGGAGGCACTGGCGCTGTTCCGCTCGTACGGGGACCTGCGCGGCGCGGACTGGGCGGCGCTGCTGCGGGCCACCCTGCTGCCGTACGCCGCCGCGGGCGGCGAGGAGGCGGCGCGGGAGGCGCTGGCGTCGCTGGCCGGCGGCCACCCGGCCCGGGATCCGAAGCTGGCGGACTGCGTGGAGGCGTACGCCGTGATGCTGGACCGCGGCGTGGACCCCGCCGAGGGCTGGCAGGGCTACCGCCTGGGCATGATCCCGTCCCGCCACGCCCGCGAGGTCATGGGCGTCCCGGTCCCGGCCCGGGACGCGGACACCGCCGGCACCGGCTGAGGCGCGCCGCCCCGCGGCCCATGCCTCAGCCCATGCCTCAGGCGCCGGGGAGACCGGTCTCCGGTCCCGCCGGCGCCCGGGGCGCGGGTCAGGCCTTGGCCGGCTTCGAGGGGGCGTCGGCGGCCGCCGGCTCCGGGGTCTCCTCGAAGTTCACCCGGCCCATGTGCCGGTTCATCGACTTCATCAGGCCCCACGTCCCGACGGCCAGCACCGCGAAGACGATGAAGCCCAGGATGCCGGGGGTCACCTTGTTCTTGTCGAAGGTGTCCCCGGCGAGCGGGAGGAGCTGGGCCAGTGCCGCGTGAGTAGCGCTCATGTCAGGCATTGTCGCGGATGCCCGCGAAGAGGTCGTCCTCGGGGAGGGTGGTGTCCACGAGCGACTTCGCCAGCTCGTACTCCTCGGTGGGCCAGATCTCCTTCTGGATCTCCAGCGGGACGCGGAACCAGCCGCCGTCGGGGTCGATCTGGGTGGCGTGGGCGATCAGGGCCTTGTCGCGGATCTCGAAGAACTCGCCGCACGGGACGTGGGTGGTCAGGGTCCGCTCCGTGCGCTCGAACTCCTTCCAGCGCTCCAGCCACTCGCCGTACGGGGACTCCAGGCCGCGGGCCAGCAGGCCCTCGTGCAGGGCGACGGTGCGCGGCTTGTTGAAGCCCTGGTTGTAGTAGAGCTTCTGGGGCTGGTAGGCGGGGCCGAACTCCGCCTCCGGGTACTTCTCGGTGTCCGCCGCGCCCTCGAACGCCACCATCGAGATCTTGTGGGTCATGATGTGGTCGGGGTGCGGGTAGCCGCCGTTCTCGTCGTAGGTCGTGATGACCTGCGGACGGAACGCGCGGATCTGCGCGACCAGGCGGCCGGCCGCGGCGTCGACGTCCTCCAGCGCGAAGCAGCCCTCCGGCAGCGGGGGCAGCGGGTCGCCCTCGGGGAGGCCGGAGTCGACGTAGCCCAGCCACTCCTGGGAGACGCCGAGGATCTCGCGGGCCTCGTCCATCTCCTTGCGGCGCACCTCGTGGATGTTCTCCTCGATGTACTTGTCGCCCTGGAGCTTGGGGTTGAGGACGGAGCCGCGCTCGCCGCCCGTGCAGGTCACGACCAGCACGTCCACCCCCTCGGACACGTACTTGGCCATCGTCGCCGCGCCCTTGCTCGACTCGTCGTCGGGGTGCGCGTGGACTGCCATCAGGCGAAGCTGCTCAGTCAAGACTCGATCCTCAGTGTTTCGGCGCCGAACACGGGGCCGTCCCGGCCGGACGGGGGGCGGCTTCTATAGTGACCGAATCGGGGGGCGGAAAATTCCACGGCCCCCAGGAGAGGAACGATCATGAGCGCGGTGCGCGAGGGCTTGCCGGAGGGCCGTTACGGCCGTACCCAGGACGAGCGCGCGGACCGGAAGCTCAAGATCATCGGCTCGGTGCTCGGCGTGGGCCTGCTGGGCGTGGTCGGCTGGATCGGCTGGGACTACGTCGCCGGGCAGTCCGTCAGCGCCGAGGTGATCAAGTTCCAGGCCTCGGACGGCGAGGTCAAGGTGCACCTGGAGGTCCGCAAGGACTCTTCGGTGCGCGGGGTGTGCACCCTCAGCTCCCAGGACCGGGACCACAATGAGGTCGGCCGCAAGGATTACGTCTTCGATCAGCGGGCATCCCGTATCGACGAGGTGGTCGTGCTGAAGACGACCAGCAGGGCCACGACGGTCGAGCTGGTCGGCTGCCAGCCGGCCGCTTCCCGCTGACCTGCACTGACACACTTCATACTCGTCGCCTCCTCCCCCTTTTTCCCCCGAATTGTTAGGCTCGTGGTTTCGCCTGGCAGAGCGAGGCGGCTTGTAATCCCAGTACCGACGAGGAGCACCTGTGACCCAGACGAGCGAGAGCGTCACCTGGCTGACCCAGGACGCCTACGACCAGCTCAAGGCCGAGCTGGAGTACCTGTCTGGTCCCGCACGCACGGAGATCGCGGCGAAGATCGCGGCTGCCCGTGAGGAGGGTGACCTGCGGGAGAACGGCGGTTACCACGCGGCCAAGGAGGAGCAGGGCAAGCAGGAGCTCCGGGTCCGCCAGCTGACGCAGCTGCTCGAGTCCGCCAAGGTCGGCGAGGCGCCGTCCTCCAACGGCGTGGTGGCCCCCGGCACCGTCGTGACCATCGCCTTCGACGGCGACCCGGACGACACCATGTCCTTCCTGCTCGCCTCCCGCGAGTACGCCTCCACCGAGATCGACACTTACTCGCCGCAGTCGCCGCTGGGCCAGGGCGTGGCCGGCAAGAAGATCGGCGAGGACGCGGAGTACGAGCTGCCGAACGGCAAGAAGGCCTCGGTGCGCATCCTCGACGTCAAGCCGTACACCGGCTGACGCACGCACGGCTCACGCAGGAGCCCCCGCCCGGAGCGTTCCGGGCGGGGGCTCCTGCCGTATCCGTCCTGCCGTATCCGTCCTGCCGCATCCGTTCGTCCGTGTCTCCGTCGAGTCGGTTCCGGCGGCCGGCGGCCGGCGGTGTCAGACCGACGCCGACCGGTACTTGCGGACCGAGAGCGTCCGGAACACCACGACGATCAGCACGGACCACATCAGCGAGGCCTCCACCGGGTGCTGCATCGGCCAGGCCGGCGAGTCCACCACGCCGGGGTTGCCGAACAGCTCCCGGCACGCCTGCACGGTCGCGCTGAAGGGGTTCCACTCGGCGACGTGCCGCAGCCAGGGCGTCATCTGACTGGTGTCGACGAAGGCGGTCGACACGAACGTGACCGGGAAGAGCCAGATCAGCCCGCCGGAGGTGGCCGCCTCGGGGGTGCGTACGGACAGCCCGATCAGGGCGCCGATCCAGGTGAACGCGTACCCGAGGAGCAGCAGCAGCCCGAAGCCGGCCATGACCTCGCCGGCACTGGTGTGCGTGCGCCAGCCGACGAGCAGGGCGACCATCGCCAGCACGAACAGGGTGAGCGCGGTCTGCACGAGGTCGGCCAGGGTGCGGCCGGTGAGCACCGCGCCGCGCGCCATGGGCAGCGAGCGGAACCGGTCGATCAGGCCCTTGTGCATGTCGTCGGCGATGCCGGCGCCCGCGCCCGCGGTCGCGAAGGTGACCGTCTGCGCGAAGATGCCGGCCATCAGGAACTCGCGGTAGACCGCGGGGTCGGTGGTGTCGCCGACCTGCATCGACCCGCCGAAGACGTAGCTGAACAGCACGACGAACATCACCGGCTGGATCAGACCGAAGATGATCATCTCGGGGATCCGGGCCATCCGGATGAGGTTGCGCTTGGCGACGACCAGCGAGTCGCCGATCGACTGGACCACGCCGCCGCGCGGACGCGGGGCCGGTGCGGTGCCGGTGACGGTGACGGTCACGAGGCCGCCTCCTTACGGGCCTTCTGGCCCCTGGGCCGGTCCGCCCCCGCCGCGCCGTTCTCCTCTTCCGCGAGCGCGGCCGCGTGGCCGGTGAGCGAGATGAACACGTCGTCGAGGGTGGGGCGGCGCAGCCCGATGTCGTCGATCTCGATCCCGCGGGCGTCCAGCTCCCTGATGACCTCGGCGAGCAGCTTGGCGCCGCCCGTGACGGGGACGATGAGCTTGCGGGTGTGCTCCTCGACGGTGGCCGGGCTCTTGCCGAAGCCGGAGAGCACCCCGGCGGCGTCCGCGATGTGCTCCCGCTCGTGCACCACGACCTCCACGCGCTCGCCGCCCGTCTGGGCCTTGAGCTGGTCGGACGTGCCCCGGGCGATGACGCGGCCGTGGTCGACCACGCAGATGTCGTGGGCCAGCCGGTCCGCCTCTTCGAGGTACTGGGTGGTGAGGAGCAGCGTGGTGCCCCCCGCGACCAGCTCCTCGATGACGTCCCAGAGGGCCTGTCGGTTGCGGGGGTCGAGGCCGGTGGTCGGCTCGTCCATGAACATCACGGGCGGCCTGACCACGAGCGCGGCGGCCAGGTCCAGGCGGCGCCGCATGCCGCCGGAGTAGGTCTTGGCCGTGCGGTCGGCGGCGTCGGCGAGGTTGAAGCGCTCCAGCAGCTCCACCGCGCGGGCCTTCGCCGCCTTCGCGTTCATCTGGTAGAGCCGGCCGACCATCTGGAGGTTCTCGCGGCCGGTGAGGTACTCGTCCACCGCGGCGAACTGGCCGGAGAGGCCGATGTTGCGGCGCACCTCGTTCGGGTGCTTGAGCACGTCGATCCCGGCGACGGAGGCGGTTCCGCTGTCGGGCTGGATGAGGGTGGTCAGGACGCGCACGGTCGTGGTCTTGCCCGCGCCGTTGGGGCCGAGCAGGCCGAGGACGGTTCCCTCGGGCACATCGAGGTCCACGCCGTCCAGGGCCCGTACGTCGCCGAAGGTCTTCACCAGACCTTCGGCGTAGATCGCGCCTGGCATATGGATTCTCCCAGTGTAAAAACGGGTGTTTCCTACGCAAATCCTATGGTCGGCGGGCTGGCGTCGCCCGGCCGGGTGAGCGGGGCGGACAGGAGCGGGGACGGGTGGACGGCGCATGCCGCCGCGATCACGCCAGGACGGTGTACCCGGCGTCCCGCAGCGACCGCGCGACCTCCGCGCAGTGCTCGGGCCCCTTGGTCTCCAGGTGCAGCTCCACCTCCACCTCCGTGAGCCCCAGCCGGGGGTCCGTACGTACGTGGCTCACGTCCAGAACATTGGCATCCGCCACTGACAACACCCCCAGCAGAGCGGCCAGCGCCCCCGGCCGGTCCGGCACGCGCAGCCGCAGCGAGAGGTAGCGCCCGGCGGCCGCCATGCCGTGCCGGAGGATCCGCTGGAGCAGCAGCGGGTCGACGTTCCCGCCCGACAGCACCGCCACCACCGGCCCCCGGTACAGCTCGGGCTCGCTCAGCAGCGCGGCCACCGGACTGCACCCGGCCGGCTCCACCACCAGCTTCGCCCGCTCCAGGCACAGCAGGAGGGCACTGGAGAGGGCGTCCTCCGAGACCGTCCGCACCTCGTCGACGAAGTCCCGGACGATGTCGAAGGGCACGTCACCCGGCCGCCCCACCTTGATCCCGTCGGCCATGGTCACCGGGTTGTCCAGCACCACCGGGTGCCCCGCCGCCAGCGAGGGCGGGTACGCCGCGGAGCCCTCGGCCTGCACGCCGACGATCCGCACGTCCGGCCGCAGCGCCTTCACCGCCACCGCGATGCCGGCGGCCAGCCCGCCTCCCCCGACGCCGACCACGATGGTCCGCACCTCGGGGCACTGCTCCAGGATCTCCAGGCCCACCGTGCCCTGGCCCGCGATGATGTCGCGGTGGTCGAAGGGGTGGATGAACACCGCCCCCGTGCGGTCGGCGTACTCCTCGGCCGCGGCCAGCGTCTCGTCCACGACGTGCCCCTGGAGGCGCACCTCGGCCCCGTACTCCCGGGTCGCGGCCACCTTCGGCAGCGGCGCCCCGACCGGCATGAACACCGTCGAGCGCACCCCCAGCAGCGCGGAGGCCAGGGCGACGCCCTGCGCGTGGTTGCCCGCGCTGGCCGCGACCACGCCGGCCGCCTTCTCCTCGGGGCGCAGGCCGGCGATGCGCACGTACGCGCCGCGCAGCTTGAAGGAACCGGTGCGCTGGAGGTTCTCGCACTTGAGGTGGACCGGGGAGCCGAGCAGCGCGGAGAGGTGCCTGCTGCCCTCCATGGCGGTGACCCTCGCGACCCCCGAGAGCATCTTCTGGGCGCCTCGCACGTCGTCGAGGATCAGCGGCGGAACATGGGCGGACAGGCGGTAGTTCATGCCGCAAGTCTCGCAGCGGATCCACCGGGACGCCCGGGGCGGCGGATACCCGTACCGGGATTCCGCAGCCCCTCTACGGGGTGCCCGCCAGCCGCGTACGCTGTCCCCCATCCTGTCGACCCTTGGCGAAGAGAGCCCCAGTCCATGCCCGCTACCCCGGCCCACCCCGACCTGCCGGCCGAGGCCGGAACCGGTCTCCTCGACGCCCTCCAGCACCAGGTGGCCCTCTTCGCCCGGCGCGCCGAGCAGACCCGGCTCGGCGGTGTCGGCCAGGCCCGCAACTCGATGGACCGCGCCGCGTACCTGCTGCTCAACCGGCTGGACCGGGAAGGCCCGATGGGCGTCAAGGCGCTGGCCGCCGGCATGGGCATCGACTCCTCGACCGTGACCCGCCAAGTGGCCCCGCTGGTCGACACCGGACTGGTCAAGCGGACCTCCCACCCGGAGGACGGGCGCGCGGTGGTGCTGGCGCTCTCGCCGCGCGGCCTGGCCCGGCTGGAGGAGGTCCGCTCCTCGCGCCGCGAGCTGATGGCGCAGGTGACGGAGGGCTGGTCGGAGGACGAGCGCGAGGCCTTCACCTCCCTGCTCACACGGTTCAACCTGTCCCTCTCGGAACGCATGGGCGCCCCCGGCGAGGGCGGTCCCGCCTCCTGACGCGCACCGCGCGCGACCGCCGGTTTCCCGCCTCTTGACCCGGGCCGCCCGCTGCCCTCAACTGAGGGGTGTGACAGGACGGTCGGACGGTCAAGCACACCGCCGGGACCGGGAGTTCGAGGCATTCGTCGCGGGCGCCGCCGGCCGGCTGCTGCACGTCGCCACCCTGCTGACGGCCGAAACCGACCAGGACAACCCCGGCGCCCGGCGGCTGCTCGCGGGCGCCCTGGCACGGACGTACGCCGGGTGGGAGCGGGCGCGTACGGACGACCCCTACAACCGCACCCGCGCGGAGCTGGCCCTGGCCTTCGCCCGCGGCGCCTGGCGGTGGCACCGGGGCCGGGGCGGGGTGCTGTCGCGGCTCTCCCCGCAGGCACGCCTGGTGATCACCCTGCGGGTGTACGAGGGAGTGGCCGAGGAACAGACCGCCGCCCTGCTGGGGCTGCCGCCGGAGCGGGTGCGCGCGCTGGCCGGCCGGGCCACGTCGGCACTGCGCTCGCGGGCGGCCGGAAAGGGCGCCAGCGGGGCCGGCGGGAGCGGGGCCGGGTCGGCCGGAACGGGTGCGGGCGCGGCCGGCAGCGGCGCCGGGGCGGGGGCCGCATGAGCGGGCTGCCCGACCGCAAGGAGCTCGAGGTCCGCCGGATGCTGGAGGGCCCGCACCCCTCGGTGCCCACGGACCTGGCCGCGCAGGCCGCCGTACGCGGCGCCCGGCTGCTCCGCCGCCGGCGGGCCCTGCGCCGGGCGGGCTGGACGCTGCTGGTGCTGGCCGCGATCGCGTTCGCGGTGTGGGCCTCGGTCGTCCGGCCGTGGGTGGTGCCGCCGTCGACGATCGCGCCGCCGCTGGACTGGTGAGACGTACCCGCGCACGCCCCGCCGGGGGTCCGGGCCGCCGGCCGGAACGCCGGCGCCCGGAGCCCCGTACGGAAGGGGCGGGACCCGCTGCTAGCCCAGCGCCTGCGTGAGGTCGGCCAGCAGGTCGTCGACGGCCTCGATGCCCACGGAGAGGCGCACCAGGTCCGCCGGGACCTCCAGGGCCGAGCCCGCCACCGAGGCGTGCGTCATCCGGCCCGGGTGCTCGATCAGGGACTCGACGCCGCCCAGGGACTCGCCCAGTGTGAAGAGCTTGGCGCGGTTGCAGACCTCGACGGCCGCCGCCTCGCCGCCCTGCACCTGGAAGGACACCATGCCGCCGAAGTCCTTCATCTGCTTCGCGGCGACCTCGTGGCCGGGGTGCTCCGGCAGGCCCGGGTAGAGCACGCGGGTGACCTTGGGGTGCCGGGTCAGCATCTCCGCGACGCGGGCAGCGTTCGCGCTGTGCCGGTCCATGCGGACCGCCAGGGTCTTGATGCCGCGCAGCACGATCCAGGAGTCGAACGGACCGGCCACCGCGCCCATGGCGTTCTGGTGGTAGGCGAGCTCCTCGCCCAGCGCCTCGTCCGCGGTGACCAGCGCGCCGCCGACCACGTCGGAGTGGCCGCCCATGTACTTGGTCAGCGAGTGGACGACCACGTCCGCGCCCAGGGCCAGCGGCTGCTGGAGGTACGGGCTGGCGAAGGTGTTGTCCACGACCAGCTTCGCCCCGGCCGAGCGGGCGATGTCCGCGACCGCCGCGATGTCGGTGATGCCGAGGAGCGGGTTGGAGGGGGTCTCGACCCAGACGGCCTTCGTACGGTCGGTCAGCGCGGCCCGCACGGACGCCGGGTCGGAGGTGTCCGCGACGGACCACTCGACGCCCCAGCGGGAGACGACCTTGGCGAACAGGCGGAAGGTGCCGCCGTACGCGTCGTTCGGGATGACGACGTGGTCGCCGGGCGAGAGGACCGTACGCAGGAGGCAGTCCTCGGCGGCCAGCCCGGAGGCGAAGGCCAGGCCGCGGCGACCGCCTTCGAGGGCAGCCAGGTTCTCCTCGAGCGCGGTGCGCGTCGGGTTGGCGCTGCGGCTGTACTCGTAGCCGCCGCGCAGACCGCCGACGCCGTCCTGCTTGTACGTGGAGACCTGGTAGATCGGGGGCACGACCGCGCCGGTCAGCGGGTCTGCGGTGTTGCCCGCGTGGATCGCGCGGGTCTCGAAGCTCTGCTGCTCGTGGCTCATGGTCAGAGCCTAAGCGGCCGCGCGCCGGTCGCGCGGCCGCAGGGGCCGGTCGGCCTGGGACATCTAGCCCCAGGCGTGCAGGAAGTCCTCGGTGAAGTCGCCGAAGCCGTGGTCGGCGGTGTGTGCGCGGGCGGCGCGCTCGCCGTCCGCGGGCTCCTCGTCGAGGTAGCCGTCCTCGTCCGCCCCCTCGGCCTCACCCGACTCGCCGGACTCGTCGACCGGCATGATCTGCTGCTGCTCCTCCTGGCCCTCCTCCCCTTCCTCGCCCGGCTCGGCGGGCTGCGCCGGCTGGGCACCGTCGGCCCCCTCCGGCATGACGAAGAGGACGGACATGGCCGGCACCTCCTCATCGGCCCGCTCCTCACCGGGCGCGAGCTCGAAGGCCTCCCCCTGGCAATTCGCACCCTCGAAGACAATTGCGAGGGCGCCGGTGGCGTTGTGCAGCCTTTGCGGGAACTGGCCCTCCTCCAGCGCTTCGAGTTCGTAGCAGGTGTCGACGTCCGGGTTTTCGATCCGGACCGCCGCGGAGTCCGAGGCCCCCGGAATGTAGTAATTGAAGTTTTCCGTATCGGCGGACGCGGTGCCGGGCAGGACAACGGAAAGGGCCAGGGCGCCGAGGGCGATGGTGACGGAACTCCGCATGCGCATGCGTTTCTCCTTTTGACTGGGACAGGCCCCGGAGTGTGGGGTGATCGGCCTGCGCGCCAGATGCTAGGGCGAAATGCGCGGACGATTCCCGGGCGCCATCCGGCGCGAATGGAGGTTTTCCGCACATTCACGTGGTCGGCCGACGGAATTCCCCGGCGCGCGCCCCCGAATTCCACGCCCCTCGCCGCCCGGCCGGGACGCACCTCCCGCCCCCCGCCACCCCCGGTCCGTACCCGCCGGGGGTGTGGAACGCTGGGGGCATGGAGATTCTCTGGTTCCTGCTCGCGATGGGCATGCTGGCCGCCTTCCTCGTCCCCTACCTGCGGCGGCGCAGGGGCGGCATCAGGCTCGTCTCGCCCGGCGCCCCGGACGCGGCCGACCCGGCCGACTACGGCTTCGTGCGCCAGGAGGAACTGGACATCCGGGTGCCCGGACCCGACCAGGACCTGATGGACGTCCTGGACCTGGTGCAGCGCACGCAGGACTGGCGCGCGGCCTCACAGCTGCTGGCCGGCACCCCCAAGGAGGGCGAGCAGCGCTGGCAGCGGGTGCAGGCCTTCGCCGGCGCCGCCTCCCTGGAGCTGGCACAGCAGCCCGGTACCGGGGCCGCCTGGCTGCGGGCGTGGAAGCTGGAGTCCCCGAAGGACGCGGGCGGCGCGCAGGTGCACGCCGAGTTCCTGGTGCAGCAGGCCTGGCGGGCCTCCGGCGGCTTCGGCACCGACGACCACCGGATCATCCTGGAGGAGGCCCGTACGGCCTGCGAGGAGGCGGCACTGCTCGCCCCCGGCGACCCGGTCCCGTACATCTCCCAGCTCGCGATCGCCCGCGGACTCGCCTACCCGGAGCCGGAGTTCGACGCCCTGTGGGCCAAGGTCATCGACCGGTCCCCCGAGCACATGGGCGCCCACCTCTCGGCCCTGCACTACTGGTGCGAGAAGTGGCACGGCTCCCGCGAGAAGGCCGACGCCTTCACGCACGCGGCCGCCGCCCGCGCCCCGCGGGGCTCGCTGCTGGCCGCCCTGCCGCTGTTCGGGGTCTTCGAGCACCTCCCCGAGGTCGCCCTGGTCCAGGACTTCTACGGCAGCGCCGTGGTCTCGCGGGCCATGGAGGGCGCCCTGTACGCGGTGAACTCGGCCCGGCCGGACGACCCGATGCTGGCGCACGTACGCCACCTGCTGATCCTCTTCCTGGTGCGCGGCGAACGCTGGGCCGAGGCCATGGAGCAGCTCCGCCACGTCGACGGCTACGTCGGCGCCCTCCCGTGGTCGCACAGCGAGGACCCGGCCGCGGAGTACGCGGTCTACCGCGCCCTGGCCGTGGCCGGCTACGAGGCGAACGGCGGCAGCCCGGCCACCCTCCCCCGCTGACCCGCCGGGCCGGCGCCCGGCCCGGCTCGGCCGGACGGAATCCTGAGGGCCGCCGGGACGTTGTCCTGACACCCACCCGTCCGCAAGGAGCGAGCCCCCATGATCTTCGGCCGTCGTACCCCCGAGCTGCCCACGCCCGAGCAGGCCCTCAAGGGCCGCCCGGAGCCCGCGTTCGCGCTGCCCGACCGGCACACGGTCCTGGGCAACCCCCTGGCCGGCCCGTACCCGGCGGGGCTGGAGGTCGCGGACTTCGGCCTCGGCTGCTTCTGGGGCGCCGAGCGCAAGTTCTGGCAGACCCCCGGCGTGTGGACCACGCTGGTCGGCTACCAGGGCGGATACACCGAGAACCCGGAGTACGAGGAGGTGTGCTCCGGTCTCACCGGCCACACCGAGGTGGTCCGGGTGGTCTACGACCCGTCCGCCGTCTCGTACGACACCCTGCTCAAGGTCTTCTGGGAGGCCCACGACCCGACCCAGGGCTTCCGCCAGGGCAACGACGTCGGCACCCAGTACCGCTCGGCGGTCTACACGCACTCCCCCGAGCAGCAGGCCACGGCGGAGGCCTCCCGCGAGGCCTACCAGCGCGTGCTGACCGGCGCCGGCTACGGCGGCATCACCACGGCCGTCCTCCCGGCCGCCGACCGCCCCTTCTGGCCGGCCGAGCCGTACCACCAGCAGTACCTGGACAAGAACCCGGCCGGCTACTGCGGCATCGGCGGCACGGGCGTCAGCTGCCCCATCGGCGTGGCCCGCACCGACGCCTGACCGGGGCCCGGGTCACCCGTTCGGATGTCGAATCCGGCAAGCGGCTGGCTAGGCTGGGCCGAGGGACCAGGATCTCGCTCATGGGAGCAGCCGTGACAACCTCCGCCGCCGGGCAGCCGCTCATCCCGCAGCCCCCGGCGACCGTGACCGCCCTGCGGCAGGCGCTGGCACAGGTCGCGCCTGCCGCGCTGCCGGCGTTCACGCGCGAGCTCGACCTGGCAGCGGACGAGTCCCGCCAGGGCTCCGACCTGGCGCCGCTGCGCCGGTTCGTGGCCCAGTGGGCGGTGTACGTCCACATCCAGCGCCAGCCGCACCTCGCGAGGGAGCTCCGACGCTGGGAGGACGTCGCGGCCACCGCCGACGCGGAGCGGGCCCGGCACGCCGCCGCGGAGATCGGCCGCATCCTCGACGAGGCCCACGCCGCTCTGTCCATTCCGTCCCGGTGACCACCGGCTGGTGCTGGGAATACGATCCGGACCACGCCCACGTCGCCGCCGGCCTCCCGGAACGCGTCGTGGCGGAAGTGGAACGCCTGGCGGGTCAGCTCGTCGAGCTCGCCTCCGTCGGCGTGGACGTGGGCGACTTCGGCAACGGCCCGCGGCCCGGCGGCTTGCGCCGGATGGACGCCGCCGGCGGCTGGTTCTACTTCCTCGTGGCCCCGCGCGCCCGTCTCATCGTCGTGACCCGCATCATCCCGCCGTTCGACGCCCTCTAGCCGGCCCCGCCGCCGTCGTGCGGCGGGGCCGGTACCGGGTGTGGCCGGGTGGTCAGATCGTCGACGTGTCGATGACGAAGCGGTAGCGGACGTCGCTGGTGAGGACGCGTTCGTAGGCCTCGTTGATCTCGTCGGCGCGGATGGTCTCGATCTCCGCGCCCAGGCCGTGCTCCGCGCAGAAGTCCAGCATCTCCTGGGTCTCCGCGATGCCGCCGATCATCGAGCCGGCCAGGGTCTTGCGGCCCCCGATGACCGAGAAGAGGTTCAGCGAGACCGGCTCCTCCGGGGCGCCGACGTTCACCAGGGCGCCGTCCACCTTCAGCAGGCCCAGGTAGGCACCCAGGTCCAGCGGGGCCGAGACCGTGGAGACGATCAGGTCGAAGGTGCCGGCCAGCTTCCGGAAGGTCGCGTCGTCGCTGGTCGCGTAGTAGTGCGTGGCGCCCAGCTTCAGGCCGTCCTCCTGCTTGCGCAGCGACTGCGAGAGGACCGTGACCTCGGCGCCCAGCGCGTTCGCGATCTTCACGCCCATGTGGCCGAGGCCGCCCAGCCCGACGACCGCGACCTTCTTGCCCGGCCCGGCGCCCCAGTGCCGCAGCGGCGAGTAGAGGGTGATGCTGGCGCACAGCAGGGGCGCGGCCACGTCCAGGGACAGGCCGTCGGGGATGCGGACCGTGTAGTTCTCGTCGACGACGATGTGCGTGGAGTAGCCGCCGTAGGTGGGGTCGCCGTTCTTGTCGCGGCCGTTGTACGTGCCGGTCATGCCGCGCTCGCAGTACTGCTCCTGGCCCGCCAGGCAGTACGCGCACTCCCGGCACGAGTCGACGAAGCAGCCGACGCCCACCCGGTCGCCGACGCCGAACTTCGTGACGCCCGCGCCCACCTCGGTGACGACGCCGGCGATCTCGTGGCCGGGGACCATCGGGTAGATGCCCTCGCCCCAGCCGTCACGGGCCTGGTGGATGTCGGAGTGGCAGATGCCGGAGTACTTGATCTCGATCAGGACGTCGTGCTCGCCCACGGCGCGGCGCGGCACGGTGGTGCGCTCCAGCGGGGCCTTGGGCGCCGGTGCGGCGTACGCGGCTACCTGGCGGGTACCGACGGCCTGGTTCGCGATGCTGCTCATGCTGCTGGGTTCTCCTCGGCAGATTTCCTGTGATGGCCGAAACGATGCCGTGCCGGGCCGCCGGCACCCAGCCCCCTCCTGTGCCTACGCACGCCGTTCCTACCACTGGGAGGGTCAGGCTGACCGGTGGGCCGCTCCCGGATACTGGCTGACATGGACCAGCGTGCCGACCTGAGTGAGTTCCTCCGCTCCCGCCGTGCCCGGCTCAAGCCCGAGGACGTGGGGCTGCCGCAGTACGGGCGCCACCGCCGCGTGCCGGGCCTGCGGCGCGAGGAGCTGGCGCAGCTGGCCGGGGTCTCGGTCGCGTACTACACCCGCCTGGAACAGGGGCACGGCCAGAACGTCTCCACCGAGGTGCTCGACTCCATCGCCCGCGCGCTCCGCCTGGACGAGACCGAGCGCGCCCACCTGACGCACCTGGCCAAGCCGAAGGCGAAGCGCAAGCGGCACATGGAGCGGCCCGAGCACGTCCGGCCGGAGCTGCTGGGGCTGCTGGACGCGATGGAGGGCGTACCGGCGTACATCCTGGGGCGGCGGACGGACGTCCTTGCGTGGAACCGGATGGGGCGGGCGGTGTTCGGGGACTTCGCGGCGCTGCGGCCCGAGGAGCGGAACATGGCCCGGCTGGTCTTCCTCGACCCGGCCACGCAGGACCTGTTCGCGGACTGGGAGTGCCGCGCCTGCGAGATGGTGAGCGGCCTGCGCTGGTACGCGGGCTGCCACCCGGACGACCCGCGGCTGTCGGCGCTGGTGGGCGAACTGTCGGTGAAGAACGAGGAGTTCAGGACGCTCTGGGCGGCGCACACGGTGGCGGACAAGACGCACGGCAGGAAAGTCCTTCGCCATCCGCTCGTCGGTGAACTACACCTGTCCTTCGAGACGTTGAAGCTGCCCGACAACCCCGAGCAGTCCCTGGTGACCTACCACGCGGAACCGGGTTCGGCCTCGGCGGACGCACTGCGCCTGTTGGCCTCGTGGGGAGCCGGGACCGAGGAGAGGGAGACCTCAGCCAGATGACCGACACGCCCGGCTACGCCATCGCCACCGCCACGGAGGCCGACGCCCCCGACGTCGCGGAGGTCTGGCTCCGCTCGTACGACGCCGCGCTGCCGGCCGTACGGCGCGCCCACTCCGACGACGAGGTGCGGGGTTGGTTCCGGTACGTGGTCGTGCCGGAGGGGCGTACGTACCTGGCCCGCGACGCGCAGGGCGCGGCCGCCGGGATGATGGTGCTGGGCGACGGGGTGCTGGAACAGCTGTACCTGGACCCGGCCCACCGGGGGCGGGGCCTCGGCGACCGCTTCGTGGCCCTGGCCAAGGAGCTCTGTCCGGCGGGCCTGGAGCTGTGGACGTTCCAGGTGAACGCGCCGGCGCACCGCTTCTACGAGCGGCACGGCTTCACGGAGGCCGGGCGCACGGACGGCTCGGAGAACGAGGAACGGGAGCCGGACGTGCGGTACGCCTGGCTCCCTTAGGGGCTCCTCCGCCCGGCCGCCGGTTCACGGGCGGCCGGTGCGGCGCCTCACAGCTTGAGCTGGAGGACGCCGCAGGGGCGCTCGCGGCGGTAGCCCAGGGCCTCGTTCACGGCCAGCATCGGCCCGTTCACGTCGGCGACGGTGGTGGCGATCTGCCGTACGCCGGGGTGCAGGGCGCGCAGCTCCGCGAGGGCCCGCAGCTTGACGGCGCGGCCCAGCCCGCGGCCGCGGTGGGCGGGGACGACGACGGTGTCGTACTGGGTGGCGCGGACGCCGTGGGGGTCCGGCAGCACGAGCTCGGTGTAGGCCGCCATGTCGCCGGCCGGGGTGACGGCCGCGACGGTCAGGATGCGTCCGCCGCGGTCGAGGATGAGCCGCTGGGCGGCCCGTACCCGCTCGGCGTCCCACAGCGGGGTGTTCTCGTCCATGCCGCCGCTGGGGGCGTCCTCCATCGCGGAGTGGGCGACGGCGGCGGAGGTGGCGTGCTCGTCGGGGACGATGCCGTTCCAGCTGACCCAGCGGTAGCCGGCGGGCAGCACCGGGTCCCCGCGCTCCACGGTGGTGTCCTGCACGTACCAGGCCATGGTGAGCACGTTCTCGAAGCCCAGGCCGGCGAGGAAGGCCTCGCCCGGGCCGCCGAGGTCGGCCAGGCAGCTGACGGAGGTACGGCCGTCCGCCTCCAGCTCCTCGCGCACCCGCTGCCAGAGGGCGGTGCCCACGCCGCGCCGCCGGGCGGCGGGCCGGACGGCGGCGTCGAGGAACGCGGTGTGGGTGTTGCCGGGGTCGGTGAACAGCAGCAGCCCGGCGACCCCGTCCCAGTCGTGCGGCTCCGCGTCCTCGCCGGCGGCCGCGAGGCACAGGGCGCGGCCGCGCACCGGGGGTACCTGGATGCGTCCGGCGACCTCGGTCCGGGTGGGGCCGGGGACGCCCGGCAGGTCGTGTGCGTGGGCGGCGGCGAGGACCGCCAGCCACGCGTCGGCATCGGCGTCGGACGGCGGCGCGGGGAGCACGGAGATCATCGTCATACTGCCGACCCTATGCAGCGCCCGCGCCCGGCACCCGCCGTTTTCGGAAGGGCCGCGGCGGGTGCCGGGGCCCGTACGCCGCGCGGCCCGGGGCCGTACCGGGAACGCCGACGGCGGCGGGCCCGGGTGGGCGCCGCCGCCGTCGGCGTACGGAACGCGTACGGAACGCGTACGGAACGCGTACGGAACGCGTACGGAACGCAGGGGGGAAGCGCGTGCGGAACGCGCTGCGCGGGATCAGACGGCCGAGCCGGCCTTCCAGTCCGCCCAGCTCAGGTTCCAGCCGTTCAGGCCGTTGTCCGGCTTGATCTGCTTGTCGGGGGAGTTCATGACCGTCACGACGTCCCCGATGAGCGAGTTCTCGTAGAACCACGCGGCCGGCTGGTCCGGGTCGTTCGCACCCTTGACGTCGGCGAGGCCGACGCAGCCGTGGCTGGTGTTGGCGCTGCCGAAGACGGAGCGGGGACCCCAGTAGTTGCCGTGGATGAAGGTGCCGGACGTGGACAGGCGCATGGCGTGCGGCACGTCCTTGATGTCGTACTCGCCCTTGCCGTCGTCGTCGGTGAAGCCGACGGTGGCGCCGTTCATCCGGGTCTCCTTGAACTTCTCGGAGATCACCATCTGGCCGTTGTACGTCGGGTTCTCGGGGGCGCCGGCCGAGATCGGGATGACCTTGTAGACCTTGCCGTCGCGCGTGATGGTCATCGTCTTGGCCTTGGCGTCGACCGTGGAGACCTGGTTGCGGCCGATCTGGAAGGTCGCGGTGCGCTCCTGCACGCCGAAGACGCCCTCGGCACCCTCGACGCCGTCCAGCTCCATCTTGAGCGTGACGGTGGAGTTCTCCTTCCAGTACGTCTCGGGCCGGAAGTCCAGGCGCTGGGAGTTGAACCAGTGGCCCACGACCTCCTGCCCGCTGCTGGAGGAGACGTTGATCGCGGACTGGACGGCCTTCTTGTCCTTGATCGGCTTGTCGAAGTTGATCGACACGGGCATGCCGACGCCGACGGTGGAGCCGTCCTCGGGCGTGAAGGAGCCGATGAAGCTGTTGTCCTGCGAGACGGTGGTGAACGAGGTGTTCTCGTGCGCCTCGCGGCCCTCGGCGTCCTTGGCGGTCGCGGACAGCGTGTACTTCGTGGCGCGCTTGAGCTTCGCGGACGGCTTCCAGCTCTTGCCGTCGGCGGAGATCTCGCCCTTGACCTCGGCGCCCTCGGAGGTCTTCATCTCGACCGAGGTCAGCGTGCCGTCGGCGACGGTGACCTCGGTGGAGCTGTTGATGCCGACGTTGGTCGCGCCGTTCTTCGGCGAGATCGCTATTCGGGCCTTCGAGGTGTCCTTGGCCGCTGCCGCGTCGGCGTCCTCCTGCGACTTCTTCGTCGCGTCAGCACTGCCCGCGCCGTTGTCGTCGCCGCTGCACGCCGTCAGCACCAGCACGCCGCCGAGCAGCGCGGACGCGGCCGCCAGGGCCCTGCGCCACCGCTTGCTGTCCGTCCTCACACGCTTCTCCATCGTTGCCGAAATCCCGGGGATCTCCGGACAGGGCTGCCCCACGAGGGACCTCCCCGCCTCGTTACGACAACGCGATCACGCGGGGATCCGGTTCCACAACGGGGGTCAGGTGTGGGGAAGCCCACCCGGGCCCTCGTCGTCGTGTTCGTCGTCGTCGAAGGGTCCATCTTCCTCGTCGAGGTCCCACTCCAGGGACTCGGGGTCGTATTCGACGGCCTCGGTGCTCCAGGAGGCCTGGGCGAGCTCGACGCCGGGGACGCCGGAGACCAGGTCAAAGGGGTCGACGAGGTAGGCGAGGGCTTCCGCTTCGTCCTCGCGCACGGCGGCTTCCGCGTGGCCGCGTTCCTCGTCGGGCATGAACTCGTCCGCCGCGACGTGTTCCAGGGCGGCGCCCGTCAGGGCTTCCGGTTCCGCGACTTCCAGCACCAAATCGACCCGAAGCCGTACGTACCGTGATGACTCAGAAGTGCTCATGGCACGGAGGGTAAGCCTGATCACCCCCCGGCTTTCCCACGACCCGCCCCTTTCATTAGCATCGGCGCACACGGCCAATTCGCTGCTGCCACAAGGGGGATCGCACCGTGTCCGCACGACGACCGCTTCTCACCGCCATAGGAGCGGGCACCCTCCTCACCGCTCTGTGGTTCGTCCCCTCGGCGAACGCCACCCAGGAGCACCCTTCGCATTCCGCTTCCGGTGCCGGCGACGGCCCCGCGACCGCGCCCGAGGCGTCCACCCCGCAGCTCGCGCTCGCGGACACGGGCAGTGTGGACACCACTCCGTATCTGCTCGGCGGCACCCTCTTCCTGGGCATCGGTGCGGGCTTCGTGACCTTCTCCGCCCGCCGCTCCCGGGCCGCGTAGCCGCCCGCACCCGCGTACGCGGAAGGGCCGCCCCGGAATCGTCCGGGGCGGCCCTTGCGCGTCTCTGTACCGCCGGGTCAGGCCAGCGGGCCGGTCACCGGCTCCACCGCGGCGACCAGGCCGCCGGAGCGTACGAAGGCCTCGGCGGCGGCCAGGTCGGGCGCCAGGAACCGGTCCGGGCCGGGGCCCTGGACGCCCGCCGCGCGGGCGGCGTCGATGGCGGCCTGGCTGGCCGGGGCCGGGGTGAGGTGGGCGTGGGTGCGGATCTCGATCGCGCGGGTGGCCGCGTACATCTCGACGGCGATGATCCGGGTGAGGTTCTCGACCGTGGTGCGCAGCTTGCGGGCGGCGGACCAGCCCATCGAGACGTGGTCCTCCTGCATGGCGGAGGAGGGGATCGAGTCGGCGGAGGCCGGGACGGCCAGCCGCTTCATCTCGCTCACCAGGGCGGCCTGGGTGTACTGGGCGATCATCAGACCGGAGTCCACGCCGGCGTCGTCCGCGAGGAAGGCGGGCAGGCCGTGGCTGCGGTTCTTGTCGAGCAGCCGGTCGGTGCGGCGCTCGGCGATGGAGCCGAGGTCGGCGGCGGCGATGGCCAGGAAGTCCAGCACGTATGCGACGGGCGCGCCGTGGAAGTTGCCGTTGGACTCGACCCGGCCGTCGGGCAGGACGACGGGGTTGTCGACCGCGGCGGCCAGCTCCCGGGAGGCGACCAGCTCGGCGTGGGTGATCGTGTCGCGGCCGGCGCCGGCGACCTGCGGGGCGCAGCGCACGGAGTAGGCGTCCTGGACGCGCGGCGAGTCGTCCTGGTGGTGGCCGGTGAGGCCGGAGCCCTGGAGGACGGCGAGCATGTTCGCGGCCGAGTCGCCCTGGCCCGGGTGGGGGCGGATGGCGTGCAGCTCGGGGGCGAGGACCTTCTCGGTGCCGAGGAGGGCCTCCAGGGAGAGCGCGGCGGTGATGTCGGCCGACTTGTACAGCTGCTTGAGGTCGGCGATGGCCATCACGAGCATGCCGAGCATGCCGTCGGTGCCGTTGAGGAGGGCCAGGCCCTCCTTCTCGCGCAGCTCGACGGGGGTGATGCCGTGCTCGGCGAGCAGTTCGCCGGCCGGGCGGACGGTGCCGTCGGGGCCCTCCGCGTCGCCTTCGCCCATCAGGGCGAGGGCGCAGTGGGAGAGCGGCGCGAGGTCGCCGGAGCAGCCGAGGGAGCCGTACTCGTGGACGACCGGGGTGATGCCGGCGTTGAGCAGGTCGGCCATGGTCTGGGCGACGTGCGGGCGTACGCCGGTGTGTCCCGAGGCCACGGTCTTCAGGCGCAGGAACATCAGCGCGCGGACCACCTCGCGCTCGACGCACGGGCCCATGCCCGCGGCGTGCGAGCGGACGATGTTGCGCTGGAGCTGGGCGCGGAGGTCATGGTTGATGTGCCGGGTGGCGAGGGCGCCGAACCCGGTCGACACCCCGTAGACGGGCTCGGGCTTGGCGGCCAGGGCGTCCACGATCTCGCGGGCGCGGGCGAGTGCGTCCAGGGCCTCGGCGGACAGCTCGACGCGAGCGTTGCCGCGGGCCACGGCGATGACGTCCTCGGCGGTGGTACCGGACGTCCCCACCACGACAGTGTGCATATCCATATTCAGCACCCTACGGACTGAATGCCTTCCTGTCACTAGTCGCCCGTCACTCGTCTCCGAGCCGTCCGCGGAAGCGCCGCCGCTCGGGCGTACCGGGTACGGGGGCGTCCGCCAGCGGCACGACGGCGGTGTCGCGGCCCGCGACGACGGGCTTCGGGGACCGGGCGGCCTTGGCCTTGTACTGGGCGGCGTCGGCCAGCCGGAAGAGCCGCCGGGAGGACTTCACGGGCCCGATGGGGTCTCCGGTGGAGGCGATCCCGCAGGCCACGCCCTCGCCCAGCTCCAGGTCGGCGGCCCGGGCGCAGAGCTGCTCGGCGGCCTGCACGACCGCGTCGGCGGCCGGTCCGGCGGAGACGAGGCAGAACTCGTCGCCGCCGAGGCGCGCGGCCAGCGCGCCCGGGAGCATGGCACCGCACAGGGAGAGCACGGACCCGAACCGCTCGAGCAGCCGGTCGCCCATCGCGTGGCCCAGGGTGTCGTTGACCCGCTTGAGCCCGTTGAGGTCGCACACCACCAGGCTGACCACGGTCCCGTCCAGCCGGTGCCGTTCCAGCGCCTCGTCCAGGGCGAGGTCCACGGCCCGCCGGTTGGCGAGGCCGGTCAGGGGGTCGGTGAAGGCGAGCTTGCGCACCTCCTCCAGCCGCTCGCTCTGGGCCAGCCCGGCGGCGATGACGGCGGCCAGGACGGTTGCGAACTCGGTGTCCTCGCCGTCGAAGACGGGCAGGCCCTCGTTGCGCGCGACGTACAGCTCGCCCCAGGCCCGGCCGTGCAGCACGACCGGCGCGACGACGCAGCTGCCGCGCCCGCGCCGCCTGAGGCCCGCGGCGCGGTTGCCGGAGCCGCCGGCGACCTCGACCCAGGCGTGCGGGCCGCCGCCGCCGGCCCACCGCTCGTGCAGGAACTCGGTGATCTCGGGGAAGTCGTGGACGGGATAGGACTCGTCCTGCGGGAACTCCTCCTCCCCCGCGGTCCGCTCGCCCTCGTTCACCAGCACGCGGAGGCGTCCCCGCTCACGCTCCCAGGAGGAGATCGCGGCGAACGAGCCGTCCATGGCCAGCCTGGCCCCCCGTGCGGCGGCCCGCGCGGAATCCCTCGCCGTCTGCGCCGCAGCCATCGCCTGCGCGAGTCCCACCACGGCCCGCAGCCGCCCGTCCACACCCATCACTCCAGGTTAGGGAATATTGTCCGATTTTGGAGTGATTGATAGGACATTCGGTGGTCGCGGCATCACGTTTGGTTATGCACCCGCGCGCGTGGGGAACGCCGACGGGTCACCGGAGCGCACGGGGGCCGGCCCCGGCACCGTACGCGGAGGGCCGGCCGGTCACCGGAGCGCACATGGGGACCGGCAGCCCGCCGGCCCCCACCGGGTCACTCCCCGGGCCAGTTCGGCCGGCGCTTCTCGTTGAAGGCCGCCACGCCCTCGGCGCGGTCGCCCGAGAAGGCCACGGACCGCCAGGCCGCGTCCTCGACCTCCAGCCCCGCCTTCAGGTCCAGCCCGTGCCCCAGCCGCAGCGCCCGCTTCGCGGCCCGCAGCCCCACCGGGGAGTTGCCCGCCATGACCCCGGCCAGCTCCAGCGCGCGGGTACGGTCCTGCCCGGCCGGCACCAGCTCGTCGACCATCCCGAGCGCACGCGCCTCCGCAGCCTCCACCTTGCGCGCCGAGAAGATCAGCTCGGCCGCCCGGGCCGCCCCGACCCGCCGCGGCAGCAGCTGCGTACCGCCGCCGCCCGGGATCACGCCCACCGACACCTCCGGCAGGCCCACCAGCGCGGTCTCGTCCGCCACGATCACGTCGCAGGACAGCGCCAGCTCGAAGCCGCCGCCCAGCGCGAAGCCGTGCACCGCCGCGATCGTCGGCACCGGCAGCTCCAGGACGCCCGTGTACGCGCCCCGCGCGGTCGGCCGCTGCCGCACCAGCTCCGCGTCCGTGAAGGAGTTCCGCTCCTTGAGGTCGGCACCCACACAGAAGGCCCGCTCGTGCGTCGAGGTCAGCACGACCACCCGCACCGACGGGTCCGCACCCAGTGCCTGACAGGCGGCCCCGATCGACCGCGCCATCTCCGAGGACACCGCGTTCATCGCCTTGGGCCGGTCCAGCGCCAGCTCCACGACATGGCCCTCGCCGTGCCGCGTCACCGCGACGAACTCGCCGAACCGCTGGTCCTCGACACGTACTGCACCCACGACAGAGCCTCCCGGTTAACGAGCGTTACCCGGGGATCTTAGGCGCCCTCCGCGTGAGCAGCCAGGGCTCCACGACTCCGAGACCGCGCACCGGCCGCTGCCACATCGGCTGCAGCGCGAAGCGGTACGAGGCGCCCGCCTCGCCCTCCAGCTCCGCCGACTTCTCCGAGACCGGCGCGTCACCCGTACGCCCCAGCTCCTCGGCCAGGGCCCCGTCGACCAGCACCGAGTCCTTCGGCGCTATCGAGGTCAGCCGGCTGGCCAGGTTCACCGTCGTGCCGAAGACGTCGCCCATGCGCGTCGTCACCGTGCCGAACGCGATCCCGACCCGCAGCTCGGGCATCGACTCGTCGGCGCCCAGCGTCTCGATCAGCCGCAGGGCGATCTCGGCGGCCGTGCCGGCGTCGTCGGCCGCGTACAGCACCTCGTCGCCCAGCGTCTTGATCAGCCGGCCCCCGTGTGCGGCGACCAGGTCGGCCGCGGTGGTCTCGAAGGCCTCGACCAGCTCGCCGAGCTCCTCCTCCTCCAGCCGCCGGGTCAGCCGGGTGAAGCCCACCAGGTCCGCGAAGCCCACGGCCAGCCGCCGGTCGACCATCTCCTCGTCGTCCGCCGCCTGGACCACCCGGCCCGTGGCGGCCGCCAGCTGCCGCCGCCAGACGTAGACCAGGAACTCCTCCAGCTCCGGCAGCAGCAGCTCGACGAGGGGGTACGTGACCTCCGTACGGGTCATCCCCGGCTCCGGCGGCTCCGTGAGCCCCTCCAGGAACGAGTCGATCTGCCACTCGGCCAGCCGGGCGGTGGTCTGCCCGGTGGACCGCGCCACCTGCACGGCCATCGGCTCGCTCAGCAGCCCGGCCTCCACCAGGCCCGCCAGGCGCCGCAGCGCCAGCACGTCCGCCTCCGTCAGGGCCTTCGCCTGCCCGATGTCCGCGAAGCCCATCGCCCGCCAGAAGCGGGAGGCGAGCTCCATCGAGACCCCGGCACTGCGGGCCGCCTGGAAGGGGGTGTACCGGCGCTCGGCGCCCAGGATCAGCTGTTCCAGCCGGATCGCGAGCGGGTCGGCGGTCGGTTCGACCGTGTGGTCGACCTCGTGGTGAGGAGTGTGCTGGTCACGCCCGATGGCGGCACCGTGGCCGTTCCCGCCGGTAACAGGAGTGTTGGACGCACCGGAAGCCGTGTCGTCGACGGTCAAGGGCCGCCTCCTGTCCATTCCGTGCACACTGCCCCACCGAGCCGGGTGATCACCGGGGGGACCGGCGACCGCCTAAACCATACGGCAGGTGTGCCGTAGCTCACTCCTCACTCATCACGACTTCCACGCTACTTCCGGAGACCGGCCGGGAGCAGCGGGAGGCCGGATCACGCCAGACCGCGCAGATGGACCACGTCCCCGGCGCCCACCGTCTCCCGGGTCCCCTCGGCTGTACGGAGCACCAGCCGGCCGTCCTCGTCCAGCGCCTCGGCCGTACCGGTGAGCGACCGGCCGCCGGGCAGCTCGGCCCGCACCTCGCGCCCGAGGGTGGCGCAGCCGGCCGTGTAGGCCTCCAGCAGCCCGCTGCGGGCCGCGTCGCCGTCCGCGGCCCGCCAGCGCCCGTACCAGTCCTCGATCGACCGCAGCACGGCCCTGAGCACCGGGTCGCGGTCCGTGACGGCGGCCTTGGCGAGCGCGAGGGACCCGGCGTTCGGCACGGGCAGCTCGCCGGCACCGAGCGTGACGTTGAGGCCGATGCCGATCACCACCCCGCCCGGGTCGCCCGCCACCCGCTCGGCGAGGATGCCGCCGGTCTTGCGCTCCTCCCCCTCCACGGTGACGAGCAGGTCGTTCGGCCACTTCAGGGCCGTGTCCACGCCGGCGGTCCGGGAGACGGCGCCGGCCGTGGCCACCCCGGCGAGCAGGGTCAGCCACCCCCACTGCGCGGACGGCACCCCCTCGGGCTTCAGGAGTACGGAGAAGAACAGCCCGGAGCGGGCGGGCGCCGTCCAGCTCCGGTCCAGCCTGCCGCGGCCGGCGGTCTGCTCCTCGGCGACCAGCACGGCCCCCTCGGGCAGGCCCCCGGCACGTCCGGCGAGGTCGGAGTTGGTGGACCCGGTGGACTCCACGACCTCCAGGGAGGTCCACAGCCCGCCCGGCCGGACGAGGGCCTGGCGCAGGGCTTGGGCGTTGAGGGGCGGCCGGTCGAGGCTGGACCAGCGGCCGTCGGAGGCGGGAGCTGAGGCATCTGAGGGCGTCATGCAAGCCACATTAGGTGTGGGAAACGCCGCACTGCCGAGCGCCATGCGCGCCACTACGCTACGTGGCAGTAGCCATCCGGTTGACCAGGCAGGGAGCCGCGACCCCGATGTCAGAACCCTCAGAGCCGATCGACATCCACACCACCGCGGGGAAGATCGCCGATCTCCAGCGCCGCATCGACGCGGCGGTGCACGCCGGCTCCGAGCGTGCGGTGGAAAAGCAGCACGCCAAGGGCAAATTGACGGCCCGTGAGCGGATCGACCTCCTGCTGGACGAGGGCTCGTTCGTCGAGCTGGACGAGTTCGCCCGGCACCGCTCCACCGACTTCGGCATGGAGCAGAACCGCCCGTACGGAGACGGTGTCGTCACCGGCTACGGCACGGTGGACGGGCGCCCCGTGGCGGTGTTCTCCCAGGACTTCACCGTCCTCGGCGGCTCGCTCGGCGAGGTCTTCGGCCAGAAGATCATGAAGGTCATGGACTTCGCGCTGAAGACCGGCTGTCCGGTCATCGGCATCAACGACTCCGGCGGCGCCCGCATCCAGGAGGGCGTCATGGCCCTCGGCATGTACGGCGAGATCTTCCGCCGCAACACCCACGCCTCCGGCGTGATCCCGCAGATCTCACTGGTCGTCGGCCCGTGCGCCGGCGGCGCGGTCTACTCGCCCGCCATCACGGACTTCACCGTCATGGTCGACAAGACCTCGCACATGTTCATCACCGGTCCCGACGTCATCAAGACCGTCACCGGCGAGGACGTCGGCATGGAGGAGCTCGGCGGCGCGCGCACGCACAACGCCACCTCGGGCGTGGCCCACCACATGGCCGCCGACGAGAAGGACGCGATCGAGTACGTCAAGTCCCTCCTGTCCTACCTCCCTTCGAACAACCTCTCGGAGCCGCCGGCCTTCCCGGAGGAGGCGGACCTGGAGAAGTCGGACGAGGACCGCGAGCTCGACACGATCGTCCCGGACAGCGCCAACCAGCCGTACGACATCCACGCGGTCATCGAGCACGTGCTCGACGACGGCGAGTTCCTGGAGACCCAGGGGATGTTCGCGCCGAACATCGTCACGGGCTTCGGGCGGGTCGAGGGCTTCCCGGTCGGCATCGTGGCCAACCAGCCGATGCAGTTCGCCGGCTGCCTGGACATCAACGCCTCGGAGAAGGCGGCGCGTTTCGTCCGCACCTGTGACGCCTTCAACATCCCCGTCCTGACCTTCGTGGACGTGCCGGGCTTCCTGCCCGGCGTGGACCAGGAGTACGGCGGCATCATCCGCCGCGGCGCGAAGCTGATCTACGCGTACGCCGAGGCAACCGTCCCGCTCATCACCGTCATCACCCGCAAGGCCTTCGGCGGCGCGTACGACGTCATGGGCTCCAAGCACCTGGGCGCGGACCTGAACCTGGCCTGGCCCACGGCGCAGATCGCGGTCATGGGCGCGCAGGGCGCGGTGAACATCCTGCACCGGCGTACCATCGCGGAGGCGGAGGCCGCCGGAGACGGCGACGCCACCCGGGCGCGGCTGATCACCGAGTACGAGGACACGCTGCTCAACCCGTACATCGCGGCCGAGCGCGGGTACGTCGACGCCGTCATCATGCCGTCGGAGACCCGCCAGCACATCGTGAAGGGCCTGCGCCAGCTGCGCACCAAGCGCGAGTCCCTGCCGCCGAAGAAGCACGGCAACATCCCCCTGTAGGGCGCCTGGAGAGGGAGTTCACCATGATCAGGGTCGTCAAGGGCAACCCGACTCCGGAGGAGCTGGCCGCCGCACTGGCGGTGGTCCAAGCGCGCGCGGCGGCGCTGGCCTCGGCGCCGTCGGGCGCTCCCAGGGTCGCCGACGGGTGGTCGGACCCGGCCCGCGTGGCGCGGGCGGGGACGCCCCGCCCGGGTCCGCGCGCGTGGGGCCGTACGTACTGGCCCGCGTGAGGCCGGGGGGCGGTTCCCGCACGTACCCGCCCGCGTCGTCCGTGCGGTGACGGCGCGTGCGTTCCCGGACCGTGTCCGGGGCCCAAGACCGGTGGCGCTTGAGTACCCGTACTCAGGCGCCACCGGCGTCTTCCGGCGCAGGATCGGTACATGCTCTGGTCCGACCCCGAGAACGAGCCGCCGGAGGACATGCGCGCGGCCCAGGCGATGCTCCGCCGGATGACCCTGGTCCTCGTCCTGGCGATGGTGGTGGTGGTCTACGTCCTCGGGGTGCCGTGACGGCTCCTACGATGGGCCGCATGACTGAACCCCGCCGGCTCGTGCTCGCCTCCGCCTCCCCCGCCCGGCTCAACCTCCTCCAGCAGGCGGGCCTCGCCCCGCACGTGATCGTCAGCGGTGTGGACGAGGACGCGCTGAGCGCCGACACGCCGTCCGAGCTGGCCCTGGTCCTCGCCGAGGCCAAGGCCGCGGTGGTCGCCGGGCTGCCCGAGGCCGGCGGCTCGCTGGTGATCGGCTGCGACTCGGTGCTGGAGCTCGACGGCGAGGCGCTGGGCAAGCCGGACGACGCGGCGGACGCGACCGCCCGCTGGACGTCGATGCGGGGGCGTACGGGCGTGCTGCGCACCGGCCACTGCGTGATCGACACGGCCACCGGCGCCCAGGTGTCGGCCACGGCCTCCACGACGGTGCGCTTCGGCGAGCCCACGGACGCGGAGATCGCCGCGTACGTGGCGAGCGGCGAGCCGCTGCACGTGGCGGGCGCCTTCACGCTGGACGGCCGCTCCGCGCCGTTCATCGAGGGCATCGAGGGCGACCACGGGAACGTGATCGGCCTGTCGCTGCCGCTGCTGCGCTCCCTGCTCGGCGAGCTGGGCGTGTCGATCACGGACCTGTGGACCTGACCGGCCCGACGGCCCGGCACCTGACGGCCTGACAGCCTGGCTGACGGACGGCCCGGCTGACGGCCCGACTGACTGATGTTCGGCCGATCTGACGGACTCGGGCGGTGTTCGGCGGGGCTCAGACCGCGGCGGGCGGGGGTACCTCCTCGGCCGCCGCGTTGTCGTCTTCCTCCTTGGCGTACGCCATGAGGGTGAGGACGACGAGCGCCAGGATGACCATCATCGCGGCGAAGGCGCCCCAGCCCACCATGCCGACGACCAGGGCGCCCAGCACGCCGTGCGTGAGCGCGCAGGCGACCAGCAGGAGGCGGGCGGCCCGGCCGGGGGCCCGGTCGCGCGCGGCGACCAGCAGGAGCACGACCGCGCTGGCGGCCAGGAAGGCGCCCATGAAGGCGCCGAGCCCGTAGGTGGCGCCGGACATCAGGTCCGGGTCCATGCCGGCGATGGACATCGACTGCCGGTCGACGGCGGTGCCGAGGACGACGTTCACCAGCACGAGGCCGGCGGCCTCGAGGAACAGCACGATCGCGGCCGCGACGGCCACGAGTCTCCGTGCCACAGCGCCCCACCCCCGTCCGGGCATGTCCATGTCCGCTTGTTCGACGCCCCGGAGGCTACTAACGAGTAAACGCCGGTACAAGGGGTGCGCACGGCTTCGTTATGACTTCCCCAAGCTTCGTCCCGATGGCAAAGATTGATCAGGGGCTTCGTAGGGTCCCCACAAAGAAACCCACCGGGCCGCTGCGCGCGCGGACAGAGACCTTGGCCACACGACGGGGTTACTGTGCAGTTGGGGATTTCCCTGGTCCGTGTCGCCACAAGGGTTTTCGCGCCTCGAGAGAGCCTCGATGGACACTCCATGTGGGCAAGGTCACCGTTGGGGACGGGTCGAAAGGCCGTGTCGGCAGTCCCTAAACTCAGCTTGTTTCAAGGAGGGAGACATCGTGCGCAAGGTGCTCATCGCCAACCGAGGCGAAATCGCTGTCCGCGTTGCCCGGGCCTGCCGGGACGCCGGGATCGCGAGCGTAGCCGTCTACGCCGACCCGGACCGGGACGCTCTGCACGTCCGCGCGGCCGACGAGGCTTTCGCGCTGGGCGGTGACACCCCGGCCGCCAGCTACCTGGACATGGCCAAGGTGCTCCAGGCCGCAGCCGATTCCGGAGCCGACGCCGTCCACCCCGGATACGGCTTCCTCTCCGAGAACGCCGAATTCGCCCAGGCCGTGATCGACGCGGGCCTCACGTGGATCGGCCCGCCGCCGCAGGCCATCCGCGACCTCGGTGACAAGGTCGCCGCCCGTCACATCGCGCAGCGCGCGGGCGCCCCGCTCGTCGCGGGCACCCCGGACCCGGTCTCGGGTGCGGACGAGGTCGTCGCGTTCGCCGAGGAGCACGGCCTGCCGATCGCGATCAAGGCCGCCTTCGGCGGCGGTGGCCGCGGCCTGAAGGTCGCGCGCACCCTCGAAGAGGTTCCGGAGCTGTACGACTCCGCCGTGCGCGAGGCCGTGGCCGCCTTCGGCCGCGGCGAGTGCTTCGTCGAGCGCTACCTCGACAAGCCGCGTCACGTGGAGACCCAGTGCCTGGCCGACAGCCACGGCAACGTCGTGGTCGTCTCGACCCGTGACTGCTCGCTCCAGCGCCGCCACCAGAAGCTCGTCGAGGAGGCCCCCGCGCCGTTCCTGTCGGCCGAGCAGAACGCGGAGCTGTACCGCGCCTCCAAGGCCATCCTCAAGGAGGCCGGCTACGTCGGCGCCGGCACGGTCGAGTTCCTGGTCGGCCTCGACGGAACGATCTCCTTCCTGGAGGTCAACACCCGTCTCCAGGTCGAGCACCCGGTCACCGAAGAGGTCACCGGCATCGACCTCGTCCGCGAGATGTTCCGCATCGCCGACGGCGAGGAACTGGGCTACGGCGACCCCGAACTGCGCGGCCACTCCTTCGAGTTCCGCATCAACGGCGAGGACCCGGGCCGCAACTTCCTGCCCGCGCCCGGCACCGTCACCGTCTTCGCGCCGCCGACCGGCCCGGGTGTCCGCCTGGACGCCGGCGTCGAGTCCGGCTCGGTCATCGGCCCGGCCTGGGACTCCCTGCTGGCCAAGCTGATCATCACCGGCGCCACCCGCGAGCAGGCGCTGCAGCGTGCCGCCCGCGCGCTGGCGGAGTTCAACGTGGAGGGCATGGCCACGGCCATCCCGTTCCACCGCGCGGTCGTGTCCGACCCGGCGTTCGCGCCGACCGACGGCACCCCGTTCAAGGTCCACACCCGCTGGATCGAGACCGAGTTCGTCAACGAGATCCCGGCCTTCGCCGCCCCGGCGGCCGAGGAGGCCGACGAGGAGCCGGGTCGCGAGACCGTGGTCGTCGAGGTCGGCGGCAAGCGCCTCGAGGTCTCCCTGCCGTCCTCCCTCGGCATGACGCTGGCCCGCACCGCCGCCGCCGGCGGCGCCAAGCCGAAGCGCCGCGCCGCGAAGAAGTCCGGCCCGGCCGCCTCCGGCGACACGCTGGCCTCCCCGATGCAGGGCACGATCGTGAAGGTCGCGGTCGAGGAGGGCCAGGAGGTCAAGGAGGGCGACCTGGTGGTCGTACTCGAGGCGATGAAGATGGAGCAGCCGCTGAACGCGCACCGCTCCGGCACGATCAAGGGCCTCGCGGCCGAGGTCGGCGCCTCCATCACCTCCGGCGCCGCGATCTGCGAGATCAAGGACTGACGTCCGCCGCAGCCGTACGAAGGCCCCGGCCGGGATCTCCCGGCCGGGGCCTTCGCGTACCGCTCTCAGCGCCGCCGCATGTCCGCCACGCGGGGCCGGTCGGCCGCTCCCGGGTCCGGGAGGGAGACCGCACTGCGCAGCTGGGGCCCGCCGCGCCGCTGGACGGGCAGCGGTGACTCCCGGCGCGGGCGCCGGCCCGGCAGGCCCTCCCCGCCGGACGGCACCGCGGTGCCCGCGACGGTGATCTGGACGCCCTGGTCGGCCAGCGCCTGGAGCTCGGTCTGCGCCCGGTCGTCGTGCGCCGGCGGCTCGTCCGTGACCAGCCGGGTGATCACGTCGGTCGGCACCGTCTGGAACATCGTGTCGGTGCCCAGCTTGGTGTGGTCGGCGAGGACCACCACCTCGGCCGCCGCCTGCACCAGCGCCCGGTCCACGCTCGCGGAGAGCATGTTGGAGGTCGACAGGCCGCGCTCCGCGGTGAGCCCGCTGCCGCTGAGGAAGGCCCGCGAGACCCGCAGCCCCTGGAGGGACTGCTCGGCACCGCTGCCCACCAGGGCGTAGTTGGAGCCCCGCAGGGTGCCGCCGGTCATCACGACCTCGACCCGGTTGGCATGGGCCAACGCCTGGGCCACCAGGAGGGAGTTGGTGACGACGGTCAGTCCGGGCACCCGGGCGAGCCGGCGGGCCAGCTCCTGGGTCGTGGTGCCCGCGCCGACGACCACGGCCTCGCCCTCTTCGACGAGACCCGCGGCGACATCGGCGATGGCGGTCTTCTCCGCCGTCGCGAGATGGGACTTTTGCGGAAAGCCGGACTCCCGCGTGAAACCGCCCGGCAAGACCGCACCGCCGTGCCGGCGGTCGAGGAGTCCTTCTGCCTCCAGTGCCCGCACGTCCCGCCGTACGGTCACTTCGGAGGTCTGGACGACGCGGGCGAGCTCACGGAGCGATACCGCCCCGTTGGCACGCACCATTTCGAGGATCAGTTGGCGACGTTCAGCAGCGAACACGAAACTGACAGTAACCCCAACGACCGTCTGCTTTCAGCTCTTTGCGCCGAATTACAGGAGTTGTTCGCAGGGCGGGGCAACTAGTGGTATACGCAAGCCAAAGACTGTGCGTACCGCCCGCGGCGGCTCGTCGCCCCGCCCCAATGCCCTTGCGGAAAAGGGGGGTTAGACCTCGCCGGTCGCCTTGCGGGTGTGCAGCTGACGGGCGACCTCCGCGATCGAACCCGACAGCGAGGGGTACACCGTGAACGCGTTTGCGATCTGCTCGACCGTCAGGTTGTTGTCGACCGCGATCGAGATGGGGTGGATCAGCTCGCTCGCACGCGGGGAAACGACCACGCCGCCGACCACGATGCCCGTGCCGGGGCGGCAGAACAGCTTCACGAAGCCGTCCCGGATGCCCTGCATCTTGGCGCGCGGGTTGCGCAGCAGCGGCAGCTTGACCGTACGGGCCTCGATCTTGCCCGCGTCCACGTCGGCCTGCGTGTAGCCGACGGTGGCGATCTCCGGGTCGGTGAAGACGTTCGAGGAGACCGTCTTGAGGTTCAGCGGGGCCACCGCGTCGCCCAGGAAGTGGTACATCGCGATGCGGCCCTGCATGGCCGCCACCGACGCCAGCGCGAAGATGCCGGTGACGTCGCCGGCCGCGTACACGCCGGGGGCGGAGGTGCGGGAGACCTTGTCGGTCCAGATGTGGCCCGAGTCCTTCAGGCGGACGCCGGACTCCTCCAGGTTCATGTCGCTGGTGTTCGGGATCGCGCCGACCGCCATCAGGCAGTGCGTGCCGGAGATGACCCGGCCGTCGGCCAGCGTGACCTCGACCCGGTCCCCGACCCGCTTGGCGGACTCGGCACGGGCGCGGGAGATGACGTTCATGCCGCGGCGGCGGAACACGTCCTCCAGCACGGCGGCCGCGTCCGGGTCCTCGCCCGGCAGCACGCGGTCGCGGGAGGAGACGAGCGTGACGCGGGAGCCCAGCGCCTGGTACGCGCCGGCGAACTCGGCACCGGTGACACCGGAGCCGACCACGATGAGCTCCTCGGGCAGCTCCTCCAGGTCGTAGACCTGGGTCCAGTTGAGGATCCGCTCGCCGTCGGGCAGCGCGTCGGGGATCTCCCGCGGGTGGCCACCGGTCGCGATCAGCACGGCGTCGGCGGTCAGGATGGTCTCGGTGCCGTCGGCGGCCGTGACGATGACGTCCCGGGTGCCGTCGATGCCCTGCGGGCCGCCGAGCTTGCCGCGGCCGCGCATGACGCGGGCACCGGCGCGGGTGACGGAGGCCGTGATGTCGTGGGACTGGGCCAGCGCGAGGCGCTTCACACGCCGGTTGACCTTGCCGAGGTCCACGCCGTGCACCCGGGCCGCCTCCTCCAGCGGAGGGGTGTCGTCGGCGACGATGATGCCGAGCTCCTCGTAGGAGGAGTCGAAGGTGGTCATCACCTCGGCCGTCGCGATGAGGGTCTTCGACGGAACGCAGTCGGTCAGCACCGACGCCCCGCCCAGACCGTCGCAGTCGACGACGGTCACCTCCGCGCCGAGCTGGGCGCCAACCAGCGCCGCCTCATACCCGCCGGGTCCGCCGCCGATGATCACGATCCGGGTCACGAAAAAGCCGCCTCACGTCAACCCGGCCGGCTGCCGCCCCGGCCGGGGTCCGGGGGTGAACCCCGGGGGATGCTGTCCGTACCCCATTGTCCAGCATCTCCAAGGCTCGGTTCGACTGGCCGTCTCCGACGCGCGACGACGGAATCGCAGCCCGGCCGACGGGGATCCGCGGCACACTCGGACGGCACCCACGCCCGCCCCTCCCGTACCCTCGACACCATGTCGCTCTACGCCGCGTACGCCGGCAACCTCGACGCGCGGCTGATGACCCGCCGCGCACCGCACTCCCCGCTGCGTGGCACGGGGTGGCTCAACGGGTGGCGGCTCACCTTCGGGGGTGAGCAGATGGGCTGGGAGGGCGCCCTCGCGACGATCGTCGAGGCCCCCCGCTCCCAGGTCTTCGTCGCCCTGTACGACATCGCCCCGCTCGACGAGGACTCCATGGACCGCTGGGAGGGTGTCGGCCTCGACATCTACCGCCGGATGCGGGTCCGCGTCGACACCCTGGACGGCGAGGAGCCGGCCTGGGTGTACGTGCTGAACGGCTACGAGGGCGGTCTGCCCTCCGCCCGCTACCTCGGGGAGATCGCCGACGCCGCCGAGTCCGCCGGCGCCCCCCACGACTACGTGATGGAGCTGCGCAAGCGCCCCTGCTGACGGCCGGCGGGAAGGCCCCCCGGCGGACCTTCCCGCGCCTCCGGGAGCCGTCCCGCGACACCACAAGCGGCAAATCGTCGGAAACGACAAAGCAACGATCGGAACACCGTGAGCTGTGCCATCTACGCGCGTAGGGATTGAGCGGCTACCCTCGTCCGCGTGAACGCATCTGTTACCGACCCCCACGCTGCCGCCGCCGACGCCGCCGCCCGTCTGCGCGAGCTGACCGGCGCCGAGACGCACGACGTCGCCCTGGTGATGGGCTCCGGCTGGGCCCCCGCCGCCGAGGCCCTGGGCGCCCCCGAGTCCGAGTTCCCCGTCACCGAGCTGCCCGGCTTCCCGCCGCCGGCCGTCGAGGGACACGGCGGCAAGATCCGCTCGTACAAGATCGGCGACAAGCGCGCGCTGCTCTTCCTCGGCCGCACCCACTACTACGAGGGCCGCGGCGTCGCCGCCGTCGCCCACGGCGTCCGCACGGCCGTCGCCGCCGGCTGCAAGACCGTGGTCCTCACCAACGGCTGCGGCGGTCTGCGCGAGGGCATGAAGCCCGGCCAGCCGGTCCTGATCAGCGACCACCTGAACCTCACCGCGGCCTCGCCGATCGTCGGCGCGAACTTCGTGGACCTGACCGACCTGTACTCGCCGCGCCTGCGCGCGATGTGCAAGGAGATCGACCCCTCCCTGGAGGAGGGTGTCTACGTGCAGTTCCCCGGCCCGCACTACGAGACCCCGGCCGAGATCAACATGATCCGCGTCCTGGGCGCCGACCTGGTCGGCATGTCGACCGTCCTGGAGGCCATCGCGGCCCGTGAGGCGGGCGCCGAGGTCCTGGGCATCTCCCTGGTCACCAACCTGGCGGCGGGCCTGTCCGGCGAGCCCCTGAACCACGAGGAGGTCCTGCAGGCGGGCCGCGACTCGGCCGCCCGCATGGGCCAGCTGCTCACCCAGGTCCTCGCCCGGATCTGAGCCGCAGGACGCGACGCGACGTACGAGAAGAGGCGGATGTAGTGCAGGACGACCTGATCACCCGGGCCCGGGCCTGGCTGGCCGAGGACCCGGACCCGGAGACCGCGGCGGAACTGGCCGCGCTCGTCGACGCCGGTGACACCGCGGAGCTGGCCGACCGGTTCTCCGGCACCCTCCAGTTCGGCACCGCGGGACTGCGCGGCGAGCTCGGCGCCGGCCCGATGCGGATGAACCGCGCCGTGGTGATCCGCGCCGCGGCCGGTCTCGCCGCGTACCTCAAGGCCAAGGGCCACGACGGCGGCCTCGTCGTCGTCGGCTACGACGCGCGGTACAAGTCCGCCGACTTCGCGCGCGACACCGCCGCCGTGATGACCGGCGCCGGGCTGCGGGCGGCCGTGCTGCCGCGCCCGCTGCCCACGCCCGTCCTCGCCTACGCCATAAGGCACCTGGGCGCCGTCGCCGGCGTCGAGGTGACCGCGAGCCACAACCCGCCCCGGGACAACGGCTACAAGGTCTACCTGGGCGACGGCTCGCAGATCGTGTCCCCCGCGGACGCGGAGATCGCCGAGCAGATCGCGGCGGTCGGCGCGCTGGCCTCCGTACCCCGCCCGGACAACGGCTGGCAGCAGCTGGGCGACGAGGTCCTGGAGGCCTACCTGGCACGTACGGACGCCGTCCTGACCCCCGGGTCCCCCCGGGGCGTGCGGACCGTCTACACGGCCATGCACGGCGTCGGCAAGGACGTGGTGCTGGCCGCCTTCGACCGGGCCGGGTTCCCCGCGCCCGTGCTGGTCGAGGAGCAGGCCGAGCCCGACCCGGCCTTCCCCACGGTGGCCTTCCCCAACCCGGAGGAGCCGGGCGCCATGGACCTGGCGTTCGCCACGGCCGCCCGCGTGAGCCCGGACATCGTGATCGCGAACGACCCGGACGCGGACCGCTGCGCGGTCGCGGTCCCGGACGACGCGGCCGAGGGCGGCTGGCGGATGCTGCGCGGCGACGAGGTCGGCGCGCTGCTGGCGGCCCACCTGGTGCACAAGGGCGCGCAGGGCACGTTCGCCGAGTCGATCGTGTCCTCCTCCCTGCTCGGCCGGATCGCGGACGCCGCGGGCCTGCCGTACGAGGAGACGCTGACCGGCTTCAAGTGGATCAGCCGCGTCGAGGGCCTGCGCTACGGGTACGAGGAGGCGCTCGGCTACTGCGTGGACCCCGAGGGTGTGCGCGACAAGGACGGCGTCACCGCCGCCCTGCTGGTCGCCGAGCTGGCCTCGGTGCTCAAGGAGCAGGGCCGCACCCTCACCGACCTGCTGGACGACCTGGCCATGGAGCACGGCCTGCACGCCACCGACCAGCTGTCGGTGCGGGTCCAGGACCTGTCGGTCATCGCGGACGCGATGCGCGCCCTGCGGGAGCGGCCGCCGGTCTCCCTGGCCGGCCTGCGGGTGGTCTCGGCCGAGGACCTGTCGGAGGGCGCCGGCAAGCTGCCGCCCACGGACGGGCTGCGCTACTACCTCGACGGCACCTACAAGGCGCGGGTGATCGTCCGCCCGTCCGGCACGGAGCCCAAGCTCAAGTGCTACCTGGAGGTCGTCGTGCCGGTCGCCGACGCCGCCGACCTGGCCCCGGCCCGCGCACGCGGCGCCGAGGTGCTGGCGGGCGTCAAGAAGGACCTCGCGGCCGCCGCGGGCATCTGACCCCGGCACCGCGAAGGGCCCCGGACCTGCCGGTCCGGGGCCCTTCCGCGTCCCGGCGCGCGTGCCGTGCCGGACCGTGCTGTGCTCGTAAGTGGGAAAGCCCCGCGAGTACGGGAGGAACCATGGCGACCAAGAACCTGCGGGCCCGCGACATCATGACCGCGGGTGTGCAGTGCTGCGGCGAGCACCAGACGCTGCTCGACGCCGCGCGCATGATGCGGGACCTCGACGTCGGCTGTCTGCCCATATGCGGCGACGACCAGCGCCTCCAGGGCCTGATCACCGACCGGGACATCGTGATGAAGTGCTGTGCCGAGGGCCTGGACCCGGCCACGATGAAGTGCGGCGAGCTGGCCGGCACCCTCCACTGGGTGTCCGCCGAGGCCAGCGCCCAGGAAGCGGTGGACACGATGGAGGTCCACCAGATCAAGCGCCTGCCGGTGATCGACGTGTCCAACGGACACCGTCTGATCGGCATGATCACCGAGGCCAACGTGGCGAAGAACCTGTCGGACGCGGAGATCGCCGCCTTCGTGAGCCGCGTGTACGTGGCCCACTGACGGCACGCCGCGCCGCGACGCCACACCGGAACCACACCCCCACGCCGGCCGGGACGTCCCGCACACGCGCCCCGGCCGGCGGCCGCACCGCCGCACGGCCGGACGCACGTGCCCCGCCTGCCCCGGGCAGGCCCCGCGTGCCCCGCGCAGGCCCCGCGTGCCCTACGGCATCGGTGCGGGCTTGAGCACCGCGAAGGGCGCCCCGTGCGGGTCCGCGATCCAGGCGATGGTGCCGACGTCCGGCAGGTCCGTCGGCGGCATCAGCACCGATCCGCCCGCCGCCTCCGCCTTCGCGACCGTCGCGGCCGCGTCGGCCACCGCGAAGTACGGGATCCAGCGCGCCGGCACCTCCTCGGCGTGCGGCACCGCGTCGGAGGGCGCGACCCCGCCGAAGGAGGCGTCCTGGATGTCGCCGTCGGCCGTCGACAGCACGCGGTACGTCATCCCGGGCGTGGGCATCTCCTGGGACCGCCACCCGAACAGGGAGCCGTAGAAATCGATCGAGGCGACCGGGTCGTCGGCCATCAGCTCGACCCACACCAGCGTGTCGTCCTCGGAGGTCTTGCCGAGCCCCTTGGTCCTGCCCGGCTGCCAGATGGCGAACTGGGCGCCGCCGGGGTCGGTGAACTGGCCCATCCAGCCCTCCCCCATCACGTCCATCGGCTCGGCGCGGACCGTGCCGCCGCCCTTGGTCACGGCCTGCGCGGTCGCCTGGGCGTCGTCGGTGCTGAAGTACACCATCCAGGCCGGCCGGGCGCCCTCCTCCGTGAGCGGGCCGACGGCGGCGACCGTCTTGCCGCCCAGCTCGAAGAAGCCGTAACCCCCGGCCTCGGGGCCCGCGGAGACGAAGTGCCAGCCGAAGACGGCGCCGTAGAACGCGGCCGTCGCGTCGGTGTCGGGCGAACCGAGGTCGAGCCAGCTGGGCGAGCCGTGCACGAATGCGGTACCGAGCATGCGGGATCCCTCCAGGGGTTCCGGGTGCGGATGTCCCCGGCCACCCTGGCGGAAACGGCACTCCCCGCGCCCCCGACTCCCCGCGGGGTCATCCCCTCGGAGGACCCCCGGCCACGGCGTCCTACGTAGGCGAGGGGGTCGCCCGTACGATCTCGCCGAGCGTCGGCACGGCCTCGGGCCGGGCCCGCACCGCCTCGGTGCACTCCCACGCGCGCGGCGGGTCGGCGTCGGGGCCGCCCAGCACCACCGGGCCCCCGGGCCGCGCGGCGGTGTCCGCGAAGGTGCACACGATCTGCGCCAGCGCCAGCGGCGGCAGGTCCTCGGGCTTGCGGCTCAGCCGCAGCGTCCCCTTGGGGTCACCGGCCCGCGCGGGCGCCACGCCCAGCCCGTCCGGCACCCCGGTCGAGAACCCGGCGTCCCGCTCCTCCGCGGTCGGGTCCTTCTGCAGCTCGGCCAGCAGCGCCTGCGCCTCGCGCACCGGCTTCTTCTCGACGCCCGGCAGCACCCGCTTCACGCCCACCAGCTGGGAGCCGCAGACCAGTTCCACGTCGGCCGTCACCTCGTCGCCGACCGGGCGCACCTGGTCGGCCGGCGTGTCGCACGAGACCCGCGAAGGGGCCGCGCCCACGTCGACGGGCACGGTGGTGGCCCGGATCCCGCAACCGGAACCGAGCAGTCCCACGCCCACCACCGAGGCGACCACGCCCCACACCCAGCGGGCCCTCATCGTGCACCGGCCTCTCCGAGCGGCGGCACCGGCAGCCGCAGCGTGAACAGCGCGCCGCCCTCCGGCGCGTTCTCGGCGGTGATGTCGCCGCCGTGGATGTGGGCGTTCTCCATCGCGATGGAGAGCCCGAGACCGCTGCCGTCCGAACGCGGCCGGGAGGCACTGGCCTTGTAGAACCGGTCGAAGACGTGCGGGAGCACGTCCTCCGGGATGCCGGGGCCGTTGTCCTTGACGGCGATGACCAGCGTGTCGCCGTCCCGGGCCGCCTCGGTGCGCACGGACACCCGCACCGGGGACCCGCCGTGCTTGAGGGCGTTGCCGATCAGGTTCGCCAGGATCACGTCCAGGCGGCGCGGGTCCAGGCGCACCACGATCCCGCGCTCCGCGTCGAGTTCGACCGCGTCCAGCCAGGCCCGGGCGTCGATGCAGGCCGTCACCTGGTCCGCGACGTCCACGTCGTCGACCACCAGGCGGGCCGTGCCCGCGTCGAAGCGGGTGACCTCCATGAGGTTCTCGACCAGGTCGTTGAGCCGCCGCGTCTCGCTCACCACGAGCGTCACCGCGGGCGCGATCATCGGGTCGAGGCCGTCCACCTCCTCCTCCAGCACCTCCGTGACCGCGGTCAGGGCCGTCAGGGGCGTGCGCAGCTCGTGCGACATGTCCGCCACGAACCGGCGGCTGGACTCCTCGCGGGCGCTCATGTCCGCGACCTTCTTCTCCAGCGCCTCCGCCGTCTTGTTGAACGTGTGCGAGAGGTCGGCGAGTTCGTCCGTACCGGACACGTCGAGGCGCGTGTCGAGCTCGCCCTCGCCCAGCCGCCGGGCCGCGTCGCCCAGCCGCTGCACGGGCTTGAGCACGGTGGTGGCCGCCGCCTGCGCGAGCAGCGCGGAACCCAGCAGCGCCAGCGCCGTCGCGATGCCGAGCGACCAGGCCAGCGAGTTGAGGTCCGCCCGCTCCTGCGCCAGCGACTTGTACATGTAGCCGGTCGGCCCGCCGCCGACGATCCGGGTGCCGCCGACCAGGTACGGGTTGCCCCTGGGCTTCGTACGCTGCCAGTACACGTGGTACTCGGAGTCGTTCGCCGCGGTGACCTTCTGACGGTCGTTCACCGCGTGCTGGAGCGACTTGGGCACCTCGGCCAGCGAGAACGCGTCGGGACCCGCCGAGCCGAAGACCTTCCGGCCGTCCTTCTTCTCGTCCACCAGCAGCACGCTGTAGCCCGGGCTGCTGCCCGCCATCAGCTCCGCGGTGCGCTGGAGTTCCTCCGGCGTCGGGTCACCGGGCAGCGCGGCGGCACGGTTCTGCATCTCCTGCCGGAAGTCCCCCAGGGCGGCGTCCTGGGTACGCGTCAGCACGGCCTCGCGGTTGAGCCAGTACGCGATCCCGGAGGCGGACACGGCGGCGGTCAGCGCGACCAGCGCGAACACGATGATGAGCCGCAGTCGCAGGCTGGTCCAGCGCCTGCCCGCGAGCAGCGGGCGGATCACTGCGGGGAGTCCAGGCGGTAGCCGACGCCGCGCACGGTCCGGATCAGCGTGGGCGAGGACGGCACGTCCTCGACCTTGGCGCGCAGCCGCTGCACGCACGCGTCCACCAGGCGCGAGTCACCCAGGTAGTCGTGCTCCCAGACCAGCCGCAGCAGCTGCTGGCGCGACAGCGCCTGCCCCGGCCGGCGGCTCAGCTCCAGCAGCAGCCGCAGCTCCGTCGGCGTGAGCTGCAGGTCCTCGCCGTTCTTGGTCACGGTCATGGCGGCCCGGTCGATCACCAGCGACCCGAAGACCGCGGAATCACTGGCCTCGCGTTCGCCGCGGCGCAGCACGGCACGGATACGGGCGTCCAGGACCCGGCCCTGGACGGGCTTGACGACGTAGTCGTCGGCCCCGGACTCCAGCCCGACCACCACGTCGATGTCATCGCTGCGCGCGGTGAGCAGGATGATCGGCAGCTGGTCGGTGCGGCGGATCCGGCGGCACACCTCGAAGCCGTCGATCCCGGGCAGCATCACGTCCAGCACGATCAGGTCCGGCCGCTGCTCGCGCAGCAGCTTCAGGCCGTCCTCGCCCGTCGCCGCGGTGGCCACACGGTGGCCCTGGCGTGACAGGGAGAGTTCGAGGGCCGTGCGGATGGCGTCGTCGTCCTCGATCAGCAACAGGAAAGGCACGCGCTCATTCTGTCCCATGGCCCGTTCCGCTTTCGACCGTCAGGACGTCCCTTCCCGCCGCCGCGCCGCGCCGCGCGGGGACGCGCCGGTCGCTGTGACAGGCCTGTGACAGTCGACGGACACCCCGGTTAAGTCGGACGGGCAGGCTTCTGGTCAACGGAACGAACAGACTCCACGACGGGGGGCGCGAGATGAACACGCTGCACAGCACCACCACCAGCGCGGTTGTCACGCGGCTGCACGATGCGACCCGTCGAGCGGGTGGTGCGGGTGTCCGTACCGGGATCCGCCAGCGGTCCGCACACGTGGTGGCCATCGACGCGAACACCTACGGGGTCCCGGTCGAGGAGCAGCTCTCCTCGACGGCCGAGGCCGAGTTCACCGCCTACGTCCAGGAGCGCCGCGCCTCGCTCTACGCGACCGCGTACCACCTGACGGGCGACCGCCACGAGGCCGAGGACCTGCTCCAGAGCGCACTGTTCTCCACCTACCGCGCCTGGGACCGGATCAGCGACAAGGCGGCCGTCGGCGGCTACCTGCGCCGCACGATGACCAACCTGCACATCAGCGCCTGGCGCCGGCGCAAGCTCAACGAGTACCCGACCGAGGAGCTGCCCGAGACGGTCGGCGAGACGGACGCGATGCGCGGCACCGAGCTGCGCGCGGTGCTCTGGCAGGCGCTGGCGAAGCTGCCCGAGCCGCAGCGCACGATGCTGGTGCTGCGCTACTACGAGGGCCGCACCGACCCGGAGATCGCGGAGATCCTGGACATCAGCGTCGGCACCGTGAAGTCGAGCATCTGGCGCTCCCTGCGCCGGCTGCGCGACGACGAGACTCTGAGCTTCGGCCAGTCCGAGGCGGAGTCCTTCGGCGAGCTGGTGGCGTAGTCGCACACGCCACCAGCTGGGTACCACCGGCCACGGGGGACCGTCCTACGGGGGTGGGACGGGGGCCATGGGGGATGAGGGAGCGGGACCGGAAGCCGTCGGGGGTCGGCTGAAGGTCCCGCTCCTTCGCGTTTCCGTACGACGCGGCTAGGTCGTGTCTTTCGGATCAGGCCGGATCAGGGAGCGGGGCCTGGTGCGTGCGATCGCAAGGCGGAGGAGAGAGTCAACGCGGTGGGGGCACCCCCAGCGGTAGCTGGGGGACGTTGGCGACCGACGACAACGCGGCGAGCGTGCGTGCCAGGCCCCGCGAGCCCGGCCTGATCCGAAAGACACGGCCTACGCGGCGGCGGTGGTGTCGGCCGTGGAGCGGTGCCGGCCGGCGGCCGCCGCGGCGAGGCGGCCCAGCGCCTCGTCCCGGGCGCACGCGTGGGCACCCAGTGCGGTGTGCCGGGCGACGATCCCGCGCTCGGCCCGCATCAGCCGCCAGCCGCGGCGCAGCAGGAACGGCACGGACTTCCGGCCCTCGCGCAGGTCGCGCAGCAGCCGGCGGCGGAACGTCGTCGACGGCCGGCCGCGCAGGCAGATCGCGTCGGCCAGCAGCCCGAGCTCCTGGCACCGGGCCACGATGTCCGCCGCGAAGATGCCCTCGGCGATGAACAGCGGGGTCCGGGAGATGTCCAGCGTCTCCGTGCCGGTGCGCGAGCTCGTCGAGATGTCGTAGACCGGCACTTCGGTGCGCCCGGTGCGGCACAGCGCGGCGACGGCGGCCACGGCCGTGTCGGCGTCCCAGGAGAGCGGGGAGTCCCAGTCGATGTCGGAGCTGCCCTCGACCAGGGGGAGGGAGGGGTCGGTGCCCTCCTTGTAGAAGTCGTCGAGGCGCAGCACGGGCAGCCCGGACCGGGCGGCCAGCGAGGACTTGCCGGACCCCGAGGGACCCGTCAGCAGGACGACGCGCGTCGGAAGAGGAGATGAACAGCTCACGGAACACCAGTTTGACTCCTCCCTCTCCAAAAGCCAAAAGGCCTGCAAGGAGGGGATTCCTGGCTCACGCAGCCCGGCGGGCCGTCGGCCTGCCGGGTCTTCCGCGATCAGCACCAGCCGGGGCGAGACCGGCCCGGGTAAGCATCACGCGCGCGGAGTTCTTGTCCCGGGGAGAGACCGCGCCGCACGCGGTGCAGGTATGGGTTCGTTCCGACAGCGGCAGCGCGTGCTTGGCTCTCGCTCCGCACCGTCCGCAGTCCAGGACAGCGGTCCCACTCGCCGAGCAGTGCGGTCAGGGCCGTCGACGACACCCGGAGGCGGTACGTGAACCGGGCGTACGAGGTGCCGGCCGGCCTGGGGGTTGTCGTCACGGAGCCGACCGTAGCTCCGGCGCCGGGCGGCGGGGCCGGCTTCGCGGAACCGGCCACGAACGGGTGACTGCGCGGTCCCCCGCGTAGGGGACCCATCGGAGGCCCTGTTGGTATTCGGCATCACATGTCAACTACGCTGCGTGCGCATCCGATTACCCCGATCAGGTGGGATCCCATGGCACGTCACGCACTCCCAGGAAACACCCGGCGCGCGCTGCTCGGCGCGGGACTGACGGTCTCGATGGCCGGGGCGGCGCTCGGCATCGCGAGCTCGGCAGCGCAGGCGGAGGAGATCTCCGTGCCGCACGCGCTGGCGGGGGCGGTGGGTCCCGTGAAGGGGCTGCAGGTGGATCCGCTGGCCAACACCGGGGTGGACCCGCTCGACAACGGGGTGGGCACCTCCGTGGGCGGGTTCAAGCCGGTCAGCACCACGGCGGTGACGGACACGGTCACCAGGGGCGCGAAGATCGGCGAGCTGCCGGGGGTCGCGCTGCTCTCGCCGCTGCTGCCGGGCTGAGGCGCGTACCGGGTACGACGGAGCCCCCGGCCGCGGTGTGTGCGGCCGGGGGCTCCGTACGGGGTCCTGCGGGTCAGTACGAGGAGCCGGAGGCGCCCAGGGAGCCCGTGGGGTGCCAGACGGTCTTCGTCTCCAGGAAGGCCGTCATGCGCTTCGTGCCCGGGTCGGCCGCCCAGTCGTCCACAGGCTGTGGACGGAGGACGCGCTTCAGGTTGTCCGCCGCCGCGACCTCCAGGTCCTTGGCGAGGGCCGCGTCGGCGCCCGCCAGGTCGATCGCGTTGACGTCCTGGTGCGCGGCCAGGTGCGGGCCCATCTCCGCGGCCTTGCCGGAGAGGATGTTGACCACGCCGCCGGGCAGGTCGGAGGTGGCCAGCACCTCGCCCAGGGAGAGGGCGGGGAGCGGGGACTTCTCCGAGGCGATCACGACGGCCGTGTTGCCGGTGGCGATCACGGGGGCGACCACCGAGACCAGGCCCAGGAAGGACGAGTCCTGCGGGGCGACGACGGTCACGACGCCGGTCGGCTCCGGGGTGGAGAGGTTGAAGAACGGACCCGCGACCGGGTTGGCGCCGCCCACGACCTGGCCGATCTTGTCGGTCCAGCCCGCGTACCAGACCCAGCGGTCGATCGCCGCGTCCACGACCGCGCCGGCCTTGGACTTCGACAGGCCCTCGGCCTCGCCGACCTCGCGCACGAACTGGTCCCGGCGGCCCTCCAGCATCTCGGCGATGCGGTAGAGGACCTGGCCGCGGTTGTACGCGGTCGCGCCGGACCAGCCGCCGAAGGCCTTGCGGGCCGCGACGACGGCGTCACGGGCGTCCTTGCGCGAGGAGAGCGGAGCGTTGGCCAGCCACTTGCCCTTGCTGTCGGTCACCTCGTACACCCGGCCGCTCTCGGAGCGGGGGAACTTGCCCCCGACGTACAGCTTGTAGGTCTTGAAGACGTTCAGACGGGTCGACTCAGACATCGAGGTAAGCCTCCAGGCCGTGGCGGCCGCCCTCGCGGCCGAAGCCCGACTCCTTGTAGCCGCCGAAGGGCGAGGTCGGGTCGAACTTGTTGAACGTGTTGGCCCAGACGACGCCGGCGCGCAGCTTGTTCGCGACGGCGAGGATGCGGGAGCCCTTCTCCGTCCAGATGCCCGCGGACAGGCCGTACTGGCTGTTGTTGGCCTTCGCGACGGCCTCGTCCGGCGTACGGAAGGTCAGCACGGACAGCACCGGGCCGAAGATCTCGTCGCGGGCGACGGTGTGGGCCTGGGTGACCTTGGTGAACAGGGTCGGGGCGAACCAGTAGCCGGAGGAGGGCAGCTCGCAGGCCGGGGACCAGCGCTCGGCGCCCTCGGCCTCGCCGGTCTCGGCGAGGGCGGTGATGCGGGCGAGCTGCTCGGCGGAGTTGATGGCGCCGATGTCGGTGTTCTTGTCCAGCGGGTCGCCCAGCCGCAGGGTGGACAGGCGGCGCTTGAGGGAGTCCAGCAGCTCCTCGTGGATCGACTCCTGGACCAGCAGGCGGGAGCCCGCGCAGCAGACCTGGCCCTGGTTGAAGAAGATGCCGTTGACGATGCCCTCGACGGCCTGGTCGATGGGGGCGTCGTCGAAGACGATGTTGGCGCCCTTGCCGCCCAGCTCCAGGGTGACCTTCTTGTCGGTGCCGGCGATCTGGCGGGCGATGGCCTTGCCGACCGCGGTCGAGCCGGTGAAGGCGACCTTGTTGACGTCCGGGTGCTCGACGAGGGCCGCGCCCGTGTCGCCGTAGCCGGGGATGATGTTGACGACGCCCTTGGGCAGGCCGGCCTGGCGGCAGATGTCCGCGAAGAACAGCGCCGAGAGCGGGGTGGTCTCCGCCGGCTTCAGGACCACGGTGTTGCCGGTGGCGAGCGCCGGGGCGATCTTCCAGGCCAGCATGAGCAGCGGGAAGTTCCACGGGATGACCTGGCCGGCCACGCCGAGGGGGCGCGGGTTCGCGCCGTAGCCGGCGTGGTCGAGCTTGTCGGCCCAGCCCGCGTAGTAGAAGAAGTGCGCGGCGACCAGGGGGAGGTCCGCGTCGCGGGTCTCCTTGATCGGCTTGCCGTTGTCCAGGGTCTCCAGGACGGCGAGCTCGCGGCTGCGCTCCTGGATGATCCGGGCGATGCGGAAGAGGTACTTGGCGCGCTCGGAGCCGGGCAGCGCGGACCAGGACGCGAAGGCCTTGCGGGCGGCCTTCACGGCGCGGTCGACGTCGGCGGCACCGGCCTGGGCGACCTCGGCGAGGACCTCCTCGGAGGACGGCGAGACGGTCTTGAAGACCTTGCCGTCGGCGGCCTCGGTGAACTCGCCGTCGATGAACAGGCCGTACGACGGTGCGATGTCGACGACGGAACGCGATTCCGGCGCCGGTGCGTACTCGAATGCGGATGCCATGGGAATCAGTCCACCGTCACGTAGTCGGGGCCGGAGTAACGGCCGGTGCTCAGCTTCTGGCGCTGCATGAGCAGGTCGTTCAGCAGGCTGGACGCGCCGAAGCGGAACCACTCGTTGGTCAGCCAGTCGTCGCCCGCGGTCTCGTTGACCAGGACCAGGAACTTGATGGCGTCCTTGGTGGTCCGGATGCCTCCGGCGGGCTTCACGCCCACCTGGATTCCAGTCTGCGCCCTGAAGTCACGAACGGCTTCGAGCATGAGCAGGGTGTTGGCGGGGGTGGCGTTGACGCCGACCTTGCCGGTCGAGGTCTTGATGAAGTCGGCGCCCGCGAGCATGCCGATCCAGGAGGCGCGGCGGATGTTGTCGTACGTCGACAGCTCGCCGGTCTCGAAGATGACCTTCAGCCGGGCGGCGCTGCCGTCCTCGCGGACGCACGCCTCCTTGACGGCCTTGATCAGCTCGTAGGTCTCCAGGTAGCGGCCCGCGAGGAACGCGCCGCGGTCGATGACCATGTCGATCTCGTCGGCACCGGCGGCGACGGCGTCGCGGGTGTCGGCGAGCTTCACCGGGAGGGCTGCGCGGCCGGCGGGGAAGGCCGTGGCCACGGAGGCCACCTTCACGTCGGCGCCGTTCAGCGCTTCCCTGGCCGTGGCCACCATGTCGGGGTAGACACAGACGGCGGCGGTCATCGGGGTGGTGCGGTCGGTCGGGTCGGGGTTGACGGCCTTGGCGGCGAGCGCCCGGACCTTGCCCGGGGTGTCAGCGCCTTCCAGCGTCGTCAGGTCGATCATCGAAATGGCCAGGTCGATGGCGTACGCCTTGGCCGTGGTCTTGATCGAACGGGTGCCGAGCGCGGCAGCGCGCGCCTCCAGGCCGACGGCGTCCACGCCGGGCAGCCCGTGGAGGAAGCGGCGCAGTGCGCTGTCGGACGTCGTCACGTCAGCGAATGCGGTGATGGTGGGCATGGTCACCAGATGAGCATATCTACGCGCGTAGCGACCTGTCACCCCCCACCGCTCCTCCGAGCCCGACGTGACACATCTGTGATGGGTGGGGGCCGCCGACGGCACCTCTCCGCTGCGTCCCGCGGGGCGCGGTGAGGCAGAATCGCGCACATGACCACTCCCCCGCCCCCCGCCGAGCCCGTCTACGCGGACCGCACCTACCGGTCCCCCGCCGCGCTGGTGGCCGGCGTCCTGCTGCTGGGCCTCCTCGGCTGGCTGTGCGGGGACGCGATCGTGCGCGGCACGGGGCGGGCGCCCTGGTTCGCCGGGGCCTCGCTGCTGCTGGGCGTGCCGCTGATCGTCGCCTTCACCCTGCGGCCGGTGGTCTTCGCCAACGACGACCGGCTGCGCGTGCGCAACCCGTTCCGGCTGATCGTGGCCCCCTGGGGGGCCGTGGACGCGCTGCGCGCCGCGTACTCCGCGGAACTGCTCGCGGGCGGCAGGAAGTACCAGCTCTGGTCGGTCCCGGTCTCCCTGCGCCAGCGGAAGCGTGCCAACCGCACCTTCAGCCGCCGCGACGCGATCACCGGCACCTCGGCCGGGTCGGCCGCGGCACCCAGGGAGGACCGCCGGGCCACCGCCGACCGCACCATCGCGGAGCTGAACGAACTCCACGAGCGGAACGCCGGGCGGCCGACCGCGCAGGGCGAGATCACGGTCCGCTGGGCGTACGAGATCCTCGTGCCGCTCGCCGCCGGGGTGGTCATGTTCGTGGTGCTGCTCGCCACAGGGTGACCCGGGCAACCACCCGGAACCGCGCCGGGCGGCCCCGGCGTCACTCAAGGCGTGCAACACCGTCATGAGCTGGGCGGCAGTGCCGCCATACGACTCCGCACCGTGAGCTGCGTGCTGCTCCTCGCGCACCTCGCGCTGGTCGGCTGGGTGACGCTGCGCCCGCTTGACGTGCCGTGGGCGGCGGCCGCGAACCTGAGCCCGCTGGAGGGGATCCGGGCGGACCTCGCGTACGGGCCCGTGGAGGCGGCGCGCAGGATCGGCGAGGGGCTCGTGCTGCTGGCGCCGCTCGGTGTCCTGCTCCCGCTGGCCGGCGGGCGGCTGACCGTCTCGCCGCTGGCCTCGTTCGTCCGCACCACCGCCGCCGGGGCGCTCGTCTCGTCGGCCATCGAGCTGCTGCAGACCGGGGTGCCGGGGCAGGTGGTGGACGTGGACTCGCTGCTGCTGAACACCGTCGGCGTGGCACTGGCGCACCTGGCCGTCGTACCGGTGCTGCGGGCGCGGCTGCGGCGCGCGCGGGCGGCGGCGCGGGCCGCCGAGCCGCCCGCCGGGCCCGGATCTCAGGGGTCGACCCCGAGGATTTCCAGGGTCGGGATCGCCCCGTGGAGCGAGGTTCTGTCCGCGGTGCCGCGGGAGTATTGAGGCATCGCAGAAAGCGAGCCGACACAAGGAGTGACCATGAGCGCGCCTCTTATCCGCCCCTCCGAAGGACGAATGATCGGCGGCGTCTGCGCCGCGCTGGCGCGACGCTTCGGCACCTCGGCGACCACGATGCGGGTGATCTTCCTGGTGTCGTGCCTGCTGCCGGGTCCGCAGTTCCTGCTGTACCTGGCGCTGTGGGCGCTGCTGCCCTCGGAGAAGAGCCCGAAGACCGCCTGGTAGGACACGCCGCTCAGTGGGCGGCGTGGGCCAGCTTCTCCAGCTGCTTGTCCGCCACCTCGTGGGGGACCTCGGCCTTCTTGCCCGCGGCGGCCACGTTGAGCGCCATCATCCGGACGACAGTGGAGCCCTTGCGTACGACGACCAGGTGCACCGGCGCGGAGACGCCCTCGGCGGCCGCGGTGGTGGTCCAGCTGATGCTCTCGTCGCCGCCCACCCGGTAGTCGGCCGCCCGCACCTCGGTGTAGGTGCCGGTCTGCTTCTCGACCGTGGCGGAGAACCCTTCGCCGCAGGCCGCCACGGCATCGCGCAGCCGGTCGACCAGACGCTTCGCGTCGGCCTCGGCATAGCTGCTGAGGGAGGCGGAGACCGCGAGGCCGACCTGCTTCTGCGAGCCGATGCCACGGTTCACGGTCTCGCCCGCGGCCGGGTCGGGCTTGTCGCCCATGACGTCCGCCAGCGGCTGGCAGGCCTTCCTGTCGGCCTGCGGCTGGCCGTCCGGTGCCGAGGGGTTCTTGGCCTGTGCCGAGATCTGGTAGCCGGTCAGGTCGCCCTGGACCAGCGCGGCCCGCTCCAGCGGGGTGCCGGCGGGGGTCGCGGCGCCCGGGGCACCGCTCGCGCCGGGGCTTCCGGAGCTCTTGCCCTCGGGGCGGTTCTCCGTGCCGCCGCCGCATCCCGCGGCGAGCAGCAGGGCAGGGACGGTGAGGAGCGCCGCCGCGCCCCTGGCCTTCACGCGCATGATGGTGACCTCATCATCCGGATGTAGAGCGGAAGTTGGGGGCGATGGTGGCACAGTGCACGGTGGGGCACACACCCGGTCGAAAGGGTGTGCGCCCCAGGGTGCCCGCGTTCGAGCGCGGCAACGTCAGCCGAGGGGGCCGCCGAGCGGCACGCCGCCGAGCAGGCCGGTGAGGCCGGCGACCGGGTCGGAGGAGTCGCTCTGGGACACCTGACCGCCCTCGGCGTCCTGGGTGTGGTTCAGGGTGTTCTGGAGCGGACCGGCGACACCCGCGACGGTGCCGAGCGCGTCGGCGACGCCCACGGCCGGGGTCGCGGAGGCGGTGCCGGCGGCGGCCGCGGCGAAGGCGGCGCCGAGGACGGCGACACCGAGGGTCTTGGCAGCTGACTGCTTCATGAAATCCAGTCCTTGCGACGGGGAATTGAGCGGCTCCGCAAACTAGCCATGCCAAACCACGTCCCGCAAACATCCTTAAATACGAGGAAGCGCCCGGGAATTGATTCCCGGGCGCTTCACCGTGTCAGCCGTCCGGCCGCTAGGCGGAGACAGAACCGCTGGTGGAGGCGGTCTGGCGGAAGAGCCACTCCGACTTGAGCTCGGCGTAGCCGGGCTTGATCACGTCGTTGATCATCGCAAGTCGTTCATCGAAAGGAATGAACGCGGACTTCATGGCATTGACGGTGAACCACTGCATGTCGTCGAGCGAATAGCCGAACGTGTCGACCAGGTGCTCGAACTCGCGGCTCATGCTGGTGCCGCTCATCAGCCGGTTGTCGGTGTTGACCGTCAGCCGGAAGTGCAGGCGGCGCAGCAGGCCGATCGGGTGCTCGGCGTACGAGGCGGCCGCACCGGTCTGCAGGTTCGAGGTGGGGCACATCTCCAGGGGGATGCGCTTGTCCCGCACGTACGAGGCCAGGCGGCCCAGCGTCACGCTGCCGTCGGCGGCGACCTCGATGTCGTCGATGATCTTCACGCCGTGGCCGAGCCGGTCGGCGCCGCACCACTGGAGCGCCTGCCAGATCGACGGCAGGCCGAAGGCCTCGCCCGCGTGGATCGTGAAGTGGTTGTTCTCGCGCTTGAGGTACTCGAACGCGTCGAGGTGGCGGGTGGGCGGGAAGCCCGCCTCCGCGCCGGCGATGTCGAAGCCGACGACGCCGTTGTCCCGGTAGCGGTTGGCCAGCTCGGCGATCTCCAGGGCACGGGCCGCGTGGCGCATCGCGGTCAGCAGCGCACCGACGCGGATGCGGTGACCGTTGGCCTTGGCCCGGCGCTCGCCCTCGCGGAAGCCCTCGTTGACGGCCTCGACGACCTCTTCGAGGGTCAGGCCGCCCTCCAGGTGCTGCTCGGGCGCGTAGCGGATCTCGGCGTAGACCACGCCGTCCTCGGCCAGGTCCTCGGCGCACTCGGCGGCGACGCGGAACAGCGCGTCCCGGGTCTGCATGACGGCACACGTGTGCGCGAACGTCTCCAGGTAGCGCGGCAGGGAGCCGGAGTCGGCGGCTTCCCGGAACCAGATGCCGAGCTTGTCGGCGTCGGTCTCGGGGAGGTTCTCGTAGCCCGCCTCGGCGGCCAGCTCGATGATCGTCCCGGGGCGCAGCCCGCCGTCCAGGTGGTCGTGCAGCAGGACCTTCGGGGAGCGGCGGATCTGATCCGGCGTGGGCAGGTTGGGGGTCTCGCTCGTCATCTCCGCACTTTAACGCCTACGCGCGTAGAGCGCTGCGGCAACGGTGTCGGTCGATACGTAACAGTGACCGTGCGGACGGGTGGCGTACACCTCCCGGTCTGAGACTGTTCCGCCATGGATCGGCATGTGGCCCGTCTCGGACGGGCGAACGGCACGGCACGGGCGGTCAGCGGTGTGGTGCTCCTGCTGCCGGGTTCCTCCCCCTTACTCCCCGGTCCCGTCCGGCCACTGGCCCGGGGGCTGGCGCGGGCCGGGGCGGCCGAGGGCCTGGTCACCCACGTCGTGCGGTACGGGGACCGGCGCGGGGACCTGGCCCGTGACGCGGAGTGGGGCGCGGACGAGGCGGTACGGCGCTACGGCGACGTACCGATATGCCTGGCCGGCTTCGGGGCGGGCGGACTGGCGGCACTGCGCGCGGCCGGGCACGGGGCCGTCAACTCGGCCCTGGCACTTGCGCCTTGCGTGCCGGACGGCGAGGCGGGGCCCTCCCCTGAACCGGTGAAACAGCTTTCCGGGCGGCAGGTGTTGATCGTGCACGGCACCGACGACGCCCGCACGGACCCGGAGTTGTCGTTCCGGCTGGCCGCCCGCGCGAAGAAGGCGAACCGCAGCACGGCCCGCTTCGAGGTGCACTCCGACGGCCACGGACTGCGTGAGCACCGGGCCGAAGTGGTGGCCCTGGCCGTGGACTTCGTACTGGGCGCGGTGCTCGCCCGCCGGTACTCGCGCCCGGTGACCGACGCGCTGGCCGCCCCGCCGCCGCTGGGCCTGCGGATGCCGCTGGCCTCGGGCTTCGGCCGCTCGCTGCGGGGATAGGGCGGGCAGGCGCCGGCCCGGCGCCGTGGGTCCTTCGGCCGCGGGCCCGGCCCGATCCGGAGGAAACGGCCTAGCGCCGGCTCGCGACCGGGTGCAGCAGGGCCGACGCGTGGGCGAGCGTGGCGGCCAGGGCCGGGGCGGTGCGCGCCGTGGCCAGGACGTACGCGTGGTGGAAGGAGCCCGAGGGGGGCCGGCGTACCGTCGCCCCGACCGGGATCCTGAGCGTCACCCGGACCACGCCCGGCACCGCGCGGGCCGCGGCCAGCTCCCGCTGCGAGGTCCGGTGCCCCGGCGGGAAGTCCAGGTAGCGCAGGCCCACGTGCGGGGCGCCCGGGCGGCGTACCGGCTCGGGCAGGCCGAGGCCGGCGGCCAGGGCCAGGGCCAGCGGGTCGGTGCCGTGGGCCAGGCGGAACAGGGCGGCCAGCTCCTCGCCGCCGGGCCGGGCATGGGTCTCCACGAGACGGGGGCCGTGCTCGGTGATGATCAGCTCGGTGTGCGAGGGGCCGTCGCGGTGCCCGGTCAGGTCCAGTACGGCGGCCACCAGCCGGTGGACCGCGGCGCGGACCGACGGGCTGAGGGAGTACGGGAGTTCGTGCCCGGTCGCGGCGAGGCGGTCGTCGCCCGCGGGCAGCCGGCGCGCCCAGCCGAGTATCCGGTGCCGGCCGCCGCGCGAGAACGCCTCGACGGTCAGTTCGGGCCCCTCCAGGAACTCCTCCACCACCAGGTCCGTGATCGCCGGGTAGGCCGGCGCGGCGACCACCGCGTCCGCCGGGTCGAGGATCCGGCGGACCCCCTCGCCGTCGGCACCTGCCCGGGGCTTGACCACGCAGGGGTAGCCGATGAGGTTCGCGATGAAGGGCAGCAGGTCGGCGCGCCCGCAGCGGGCGAAGGAGACCGGGCGGCCGCCCAGGCCGTTGACCCGGGCCCGCAGCGAGGCCTTGTCCATCAGGGCGGTGACGGCCGCGGAGGGCGTGCCCGGCAGGCCCAGCTCCTCGTTGGCCCGGGCCGCGGCCAGCGCACTGGCGGCGCCGAAGCCGAAGACCGCGGCGCGCCCGGCGCGCACCTCCGCGAGGCCGCCGAGCGCGCCGACCAGCCGGGGGTGGTCGCGCCAGTCCGTCCGTACCCGCCGCTCCGCCCCCTCACGGTCGGATGGCACGGGCAGGCCGGGCGCGACCACCACGGGCTGTGCGCCGGCCCGGCGGGCCGCCGCCAGCACGGCGGGGCGCGGGCTCAGCAGAACCGCCACTGGCCGTCCTCGTCGCATACCGCGCTCCCCCTTCACGCCGTGCGACCACTCTGCCCCGGTGTCATATGCCGTCGTGGCGGATCCAGGCGTCAGGTTCGCGTCTGACGGGAACACGAGGGGTTTACAAAGCATCGGATACCGGGACCAATACGCATATGCCAGCCGACCTGCCCGCCGGGGTGCCTGACGGGACCCCAGCCGAGCGCTCCGCCGGGACTCCTGCCGAGCGCTCCGTTGAGCCGCCCGCCGAGCCCTCCGCCGAGCCGCCCGCCGGTCCGCCTCCGCCGGAGGACGCGGCGGAGCCGCTGCTGAGCCCGGAGGCCCGGCGCCTGTACGCCTGGGCCGTCGACCGGCACTCCTTCGGCACCCAGGAGGCCGTGTGCGCCTTCGGGGCGGACGCGGACGGCGCGCTGGCCGAGCTGACCGCCGGGCACCTGCTCCAGCGCGCGCCGGGCGGCGGCGACCGCTGGAGCGCCGTGGCGCCGCGGGCGGCGGCGGCCCGGGCGCTGGCCCCGCTGGCGCGGCAGGTCCGGGAGGCGCAGGGCGAGATGGACCGGCTGAGCGCGGCGCTGGAGGCGCTGGTGCCGGCGTACGAGGCGGGCGCGGCGCAGCGGGACGCGGGCCGGGCGGGGCCGCTGGAGCTGGTGACCGACCTGGGCACGGTCCGCGGGATCATCGCGGAGCTGGCGGAGTCCTGCGAGCACGAACTGCTGACCTCGCAGCCGGGTGGCGGGCGGCCGGTCGACGCGCTGGAGGACGCCATCGGGCGGGACGAGTCGATGCTGGCCCGGGGCGTGCGGATGCGGACGATCTACCAGCACACCGCGCGCTACTCGCGGCCCACGGCGGCGTACGTGGAGCGGGTGACGGCGCTGGGGGCGCAGGTCCGCACCCTCGGCGACGGGCTCATGCGGATGATCATCTTCGACCGGCACACGGGGCTGATGGCGGTGCGGGACACGCGGGGCGCGGCGCTGGTGGTGCGGGAGCCGAACGTCGTCCACTTCATGACCGGCGCCTTCGAGCGGTCCTGGCTGGGGGCGGAGCCGTTCCCCACGACGGTGGGTCCCGATCTGGCGCGCTCGATCTCGGACGAGCTGCGGGGGACGATCGTGCGGCTGCTGTCGGAGGGGCTGGAGGACAAGGCGATCGCGCGGCGGCTGGGGATGTCGGAGCGGACGTGCCAGCGGCACATCGCGGAGATCATGCGGGGGGTGGGGGCGAAGAGCCGCTTCCAGGCGGGCTACCTGATCCGTGCCGGGTCGCTCCCGCCGCTGGGGCCGGGTGCCGGTCCCGTGCCGGGTGCCGGTCCCGTGCCGGGTGCCGGTCCCGTGCCGGGGGCGGATTAGGTCCCGCTCCCGTGCCGGGTGCGCCGTCGTTGCCGGGTGCGGGTCCCGTGCCGGTGCCGGTCCCGTGCCGGGTGCGGGCCGTTGCCGGTGCCGTGCCGTGCCGATCGGGTGCGGGGCGTTGTCGGGGGCGGGTCCGTTGCCCTGCGGGGCTGGTCCCCTACCCGCCCTTCCTCCGTTCCCCGGGCTTCGCCCGGACCCCTTCGGGGGCTCCGCCCCCGGACCCCCGCTCCTCAAACGCCGGAGGGGCTTGATTTGCCGGCGGCACTCGATATGCCTGCGGCGCGGATGTGCCGGCGGCACGGGATATGCCTGCGGCGCGGATGCTCTGGTGGCGCGGGATGTGCCTGTGGCGAGGGATGTGTCGGCGGGGGCTGGGTTCGCTCGGCGAAATCCAGCCTCGCCGGCGTTTGAGGCGCGGGGTCCGGGGCGGAGCCCCGGTTCAGGAAGGGGGGGAGTCCCGGTGCGGGGAGGGGTGGAGTCCCGGTGCGGGGAGGGGTGGATTCATTCGGGTGCGGCGGCGGCGTGCGCGTCCCTGAGGAGGGAGCCACGGCGGGAGAGGAGGAAGCGTTTGAAGGCGGCTACCGGTGGGGTGTCGGGGTGGCCGTCGAGCCAGGCGACGCCGATCTCGCGGACGGCCCGCGGGGCGGTGACGGTCAGTTCGACCACCCCCGGCCGCGCCACCGCGGGCGGCGGCAGGAGGGCGACGCCCAGTCCGGCCGCCACCAGCCCGCGGAGCGTCTCGGCCTCCTCGCCCTCGAACGCCACCCGCGGCTTGAAGCCGGCCTCGGCGCACAGGTCGTCGGTGATGCGGCGCAGGCCGTACCCCGGTTCCAGGGTCACGAACGTCTCCTCCGCGGCCTCCGCGAGTCGGATCCGCTTGCGCCCGGCCAGGCGGTGGTCGTCCGGGACGACCAGCCGCAGCCGCTGCTCGTCCAGCCGCCGGGCCACCAGGTCGGGGGCCTCCGGCACGGGGGAGGTCAGGCAGAGGTCCAGTTCGCCGGCCCGGAGGCGTTCGATCATCGCCTCGCCGTAGTTCTGGACGAGGGAGAACCGCACCCCCGGGTGGTCCACCCGGAAGGCCCGGAGCAGGGCGGGTACGGTCTCGGAGCCCATGGTGTGCAGGAAGCCGAAGGCGACCTTGCCGGTGGACGGGTCGGCGTCCGCCCGTACGGAGTCGGCGGCCCGGCCGACCTCGGCGAGGGCCTTCTCGGTGCCGGCGAGGAAGGCGCGCCCGGCCGGGGTGAGGGAGACCGTGCGGCCCTTGCGGGCGAAGAGCGCCACCCCGAGGTCGGCCTCCAGACGGACCATCGCGCGGGACAAGGTCGGCTGGGGGACGGCCAGTTCGTGGGCGGCCCGGGTGACGTGCTCGTGGCGGGCGACCGCCTCGAACCAGGCGAGGCGGGGGGCGAGCAACTGTGTCACCGCAATATCTTCTTCGTAACGGCTCATCGACATCCACCCCTGTGACCTCTGCTCATACGTCAGCGCATCGATTATCCCGAATTCACGCATTGGACGCATGAAATGGGCGGGCCTAGTTTTGAGGCATGCCTCCCGCTCATACCGGGGCACCCAGCACCCTGGGTGCCTCCACCCCGTCGTCCCCCGGCTCGCCCGCCCCCCTCGACCCCGGCGCCCCCGGCTACCGCCGGATGAGCTTCGCGCTCTTCGCCGCCGGACTCGCGGCCTTCGCGCTCCTCTACTCCACGCAGGCGCTGCTGCCCGCCGTCTCCGCCTCCTTCGGGGTGACGGCCGGTCAGGCCAGCTGGACGGTGTCGGCGGCGACCGGCGCGCTCGCGCTGTTCGTCCTGCCGCTGAGCGCCCTGTCGGAGCGGTTCGGCCGGACCCGGATGATGACCGCCTCCCTCGCGGTGGCCGTCGGCGTCGGGCTGCTGGTGCCCTTCGCGCCGAACCTGGAGTGGCTGGTGGCGTTGCGGGCGGTGCAGGGAGCCGCCCTGGCGGGGCTGCCGGCGAGCGCGATGGCGTACCTGGCGGAGGAGGTCAGGCCCAGGGCCCTGGTCGGCGCGATCGGCCTGTTCGTCGCGGGCAACTCCGTCGGCGGGATGAGCGGCCGCCTGGTGACCGGCTGGGCCGCGCAGCTGTGGGGCTGGCGGGCCGGGCTGGCCGCGGTCGGCGTGCTGGCGCTGGCGTGCGCGGTGGTCTTCCGGCTGCTGCTGCCCCGGGCGCGGTTCTTCTCGCCCGCCTCCCTCGACCCGCGCGCGGTGGGCCGTACCGTCGCCGGCCACCTGCGGGACCCGCTGCTGCTGAGGCTGTACGGGATCGGCGCGCTGTTCATGACCGTGTTCGGCGCGGTCTACACGGTGATCGGCTACCGGCTGGTGGACGGGTTCTCGCTGCCGCAGGGCGTGGTGGGCTCGGTCTTCCTGGTCTACCTGGTCGGTACGGCGTCCTCGGCGGCGGCCGGGCAGCTCGTGGCCAGGACGGGCCGGCGCGGCGCGCTGTACCTGGCGGTGTCGACCACGACCGCGGGCCTGCTGCTGTCCCTCTCGGACGCGCTGGCGGCCATCCTGGCGGGGCTGGTGCTGATCACCGCGGGGTTCTTCGCGGGGCACGCGGTGGCGTCCTCGTCGGTGAGCCGCGCGGCGAAGACCGGGCGCGCGCAGGCTTCGGCGCTCTACCAGTCGGCGTACTACCTCGGGTCCAGCGCGGGCGGCACGCTCGGCGCGATGGCCTACCACGCCGCCGGGTGGGGGGCGACGGTCGCGCTGGGGCTCGGCGCCGTGCTGGGCGTCGTGTCGATCACGCTGTACGGGTCCCGGGTGGCCCGGCTGGAGCGTCTGGGCCCGCGTACCGCGTAAGTACGGGCACATCTACGGCCGTTCGCCGCGCAACTGCCCCCGCTCCCCCACGCGTCCAACCCCCGAGACCTATCACGGTGTGCGGGGACGGGAGGACGCGATGGGGGCGTTGGCGGCGATACGCAAGGTACGGACGGGGCGGAAGGTACGGCTGGGACGCAGGGCCGGACTGGCGGGTGCGGTGGCCGCGCTCGCCGCGCCGCTCGCGGTGGTGGCCGGGGGCACCCCGGCACAGGCGGCGTCGTGCAACCTGAGCACGGGCCCCTACCAGTCGCAGGTGGAGAAGTTCCTGGGGCGGCCGGTGGACGGCCGGCAGTCGCTCGCGGACTGCGAGGCCACCAGGGCCTTCCAGGCGAAGCACGGCATCACCCCGACCGTGGGGTACGCCGGGCCGCTCACCTGGCGCACGATGAGCACGATGCTGGCCCAGCGCGCGGCGGGCAACAACCCGAACAAGGCGGGCACCTGCCCGGTGAACCGCGGGCGCATCGCGTGCGTCGACCTGACCCGGCAGCTGAGCTGGATCCAGGACGGCAGGACGCTCAAGTACGGGCCGGTGCCGGTGCGGACGGGCAAGGACGGCACCGAGACCAGGACCGGCCTGAAGAAGATCTACTACCGCAACATCAACCACTGGTCGACGATCTACAAGGTGTGGATGCCGTACTCGCAGTTCTTCGACGGCGGGCAGGCCTTCCACTCCACGAACAAGTCCATGTGGAACCCGCCGGGCTCCGGCGGGTGCGTGAACATGCGGCCCGCGGACGCCAAGGCGTACTGGAACCTGCTCAAGAACGGCGAGGACGTGTTCGTGTACGGGCGGAAGCCGGGCACCTGAGCCTTTCCGGCTGCCGCTGTCAGTGCCCTCGGGTAGGTTCCGGAGGAAAGGACCTACCTGGGGGACGGCAGGCATGAGCGATCTGGCGACACGACCCGAACTCGACGCCGCGATGGAGCAGTACCGGCGGGAACTGACCGGGTACTGCTACCGCATGCTCGGCTCGTCCTTCGACGCGGAGGACGCGGTGCAGGACACCTTCGTGCGCGCCTGGCGCTCGTACGACAGGTTCGAGGGCCGTTCCTCGCTGCGGTCCTGGCTCTACCGCATCGCGACCAACGTCTGCCTGGACCAGCTGAACGCGGGGAACAAGCGGGCCCGCCCGATGGACCTCACCGACCAGGGGCACCAGGCCACCGCGGTGCTCAACAGCCGGCCCGAGGTGACGTGGCTGGAGCCGGTGCCGGACGGGCGGGTGCTGCCGCAGACCGCGGACCCTGCGGAGATGGCGCTGGCCAAGGAGTCCGTGCGGCTGGCCTTCATGGCCGCGCTCCAGCACCTGCCGGCCAAGCAGCGGGCCGTGCTGATCCTGCGCGAGGTGCTGGCCTGGAAGGCGGACGAGGTCGCGGAGCTGCTGGAGACCTCGGTGGCCTCGGTGAACAGCGCGCTCCAGCGGGCGCGGGCCACCATGTCCGCGCAGCAGATCAAGGAGAGCGAGTCGGCCGACCCGCTCGACGAGGAGCAGCGGGACCTGCTGGCCCGGTACCTCTCGGCCTTCGAGGCGTACGACATCACGACGCTGACCACCCTGCTGCACGAGGACGCGGTGCTGTCGATGCCGCCGTACGACCTGTGGATCCAGGGCCCGGCGGAGATCGCCGCCTGGCACCTGGAACAGGGCATCGGCTGCAAGGGCTCGCGGCTCGTCCCGACGACGGCGAACGGCATGCCGGCCTTCGGGCAGTACCGGCCGAGCGCGTCGGGCAGCGGGCACGAGCCGTGGGCGCTGCAGGTGCTGGAGGTGTCAGCCGGGCGGATCACGGGGCTCAACGCCTTCCTCGACACCGCGCGGTGGTTCCCGCTCTTCGGGCTCCCCGAGCGTCTCCCGTAGGCCGGTCAGCTCCAGGAGGGCGGCCAGCGCGGGCGGGGTGCCGGCCAGGCGGAGCCGTCCGCCGTGCCGGCGGGCTGTGAGGGCCAGGCGGGCCAGGGCGTCGAGGGTGGGGAGGCCGGGGCGGGTCAGGGCGCTGAGGTCGCACACGACGGTGTGCGCGCCGCGGCGGTACCGGTCCGCGAGGTCCTGGCACAGGCCCCGTACCGCCTCCGGGGGCACCCCGGGGCCCGGGAGGCTCATCTCTTCCGTGATCGTCACGCAGGGTTGACCGGTGGCGCCGCCGGAACTCATCGGCGGGGGCACCGGAACGCCGGCGGGCCGGGACTCGCGGGTGCGAATCCCGGCCGCCGGCGGCCGGAGGCGCAGGACTACGCGATGCGGTCCAGGACGATCGGCGTTGCCGAGAAGGCGGTGCCGGCCGGGGAGACGTCGTACGAGCCCTCCAGTGCGGAGAGGGCGTACTCGAACTTCTCCGGGGTGTCCGTGTGGAGCGTCATCAGCGGCTGGCCGGCCGTGACGGAGTCGCCCGGCTTGGCGTGCAGCTCGATGCCCGCGCCCGCCTGCACCGGGTCCTCCTTGCGGGCCCGGCCGGCGCCCAGGCGCCAGGCGCCGACGCCCACCGCGTACGCGTCGAGGCGGGTCAGCACGCCCGAGGCCGAGGCGGTCACGACGTGCTGCTCCCGGGCCACCGGCAGGGTCGCGTCCGGGTCGCCGCCCTGGGCGGAGATCATGCGGCGCCAGTGGTCCATGGCGGAGCCGTCCTTCAGGGCCCTGGCCGGGTCGGCGTCCTTGATGCCGGCCGCGTCCAGCATCTCCTTGGCCAGGGCCACGGTCAGCTCCACGACGTCGGCCGGGCCGCCGCCGGCGAGGACCTCGACCGACTCGCGGACCTCCAGCGCGTTGCCCGCGGTCAGGCCGAGCGGGGTCGACATGTCGGTCAGCAGCGCGACGGTCTTGACGCCCGAGTCGGTGCCGAGGCCGACCATGGTGCGGGCCAGCTCGCGGGCGTCCTCGATGTTCTTCATGAAGGCGCCGGAGCCGACCTTCACGTCCAGGACCAGGGAGCCGGTGCCCTCGGCGATCTTCTTGGACATGATCGAGGAGGCGATCAGCGGGATGGCCTCGACGGTGCCGGTCACGTCGCGCAGGGCGTAGAGCTTCTTGTCGGCGGGGGCCAGACCGTCGCCGGCGGCGCAGATGACCGCGCCCGTGGTGTCCAGGACGTGCAGCATCTCCTCGTTCGAGAGCAGCGCGCGCCAGCCGGGGATGGACTCCAGCTTGTCGAGGGTGCCGCCGGTGTGGCCGAGGCCCCGGCCGGAGAGCTGCGGGACGGCCGCGCCGCAGGCGGCGACGAGCGGGGCGAGCGGGAGGGTGATCTTGTCGCCGACGCCGCCGGTGGAGTGCTTGTCCGCGGTGGGGCGGGAGAGGGAGGAGAAGTCCATGCGCTCGCCGCTCGCGATCATCGCGGCGGTCCAGCGGGCGATCTCGCCGCGGTTCATGCCGTTGAGCAGGATCGCCATGGCGAGGGCGGACATCTGCTCATCGGCCACCACGCCGCGCGTGTACGCGTCGATGACCCAGTCGATCTGCTCGGGGCTCAGCTCGCCGCGGTCGCGCTTGGTGCGGATGACGGAGATGACGTCCATGGGATGACTACCTTTCCGGCGGTACTCGTACATCGTCGTACTGATGCGCGACTCTACGCGCATAGAGACTCGGAAACCTGACGGCCCTTCCGCGCTCGGGGCGAAAGGGCCGTCGGGGGTGCTTACTTCAGATGGCCGGGGCCGAAGGCCTGCGGCAGCATCTCGGAGAGCGGCAGGATGCCCTCCGGGGTGTCCACCAGGAGCTCGGGCCCGCCGAACTCGAACAGCAGCTGGCGGCAGCGGCCGCACGGGACGAGCAGGCTGCCCTGGCCGTCCACGCACGTGAAGTGCGTGAGCCGGCCGCCGCCCGTGGCGGCGAGGGTGGAGACCAGCCCGCACTCGGCGCACAGGCCCAGGCCGTAGCTGGCGTTCTCGACGTTGCAGCCGGTGATCGTGCGTCCGTCGTCCACCAGCGCGGCGGCGCCGACCGGGAAGCCCGAGTAGGGGGCGTACGCCCGGGACATCGCGTCCCGGGCGGCGTCCCGCAGGGCCTCCCAGTCGACCGTGCCGGTTGCCGGGGTCACTTGCCCTGGCCCTTGCGGTACGGGAGACCGTCGGCCTTCGGCATGCGCAGGCGCTGTGCCGAGAGGGCGAGCACCAGCAGCGTGGTGACGTACGGCGCGGCGTCGACGAACTGGCTGGGCAGCACGTCGGTGAGCGCGTACCAGGCGAAGACGCCGGCGCCGACGGCCAGCGCGATGCCGGCCTGCCAGTGCTTGCGCTTGTACAGCTGCCAGGCCGCGGCCAGCACGAGCAGGATGCCCACCAGCAGCAGCATCGCGTGGACGTTCTCGGCACCGCCGCGCAGCTTGAGGCTGTCGGTGAAGCCGAAGAGGCCGGCGCCCAGCGCCATGCCGCCCGGCATCCAGTTGCCGAAGATCATCGCGGCGAGACCGATGTAGCCGCGGCCGCCGGTCTGGCCCTCCTGGTAGATGCCGGTGGAGACGATGGCGAGGAAGGCGCCGCCGAGGCCGGCGAGGCCGCCGGAGACGATCACGGCGATGTACTTGTACTTGTACACGTTCACGCCGAGGGACTCGGCCGCGATCGGGTTCTCACCGCAGGAGCGCAGGCGCAGGCCGAAGGAGGTCCGCCACAGCACCCACCAGGTGGCGGGGATCAGCAGCAGGGCCACGACGGTCAGCAGCGACAGCTCGGTGACCAGGCCGCCCAGCACGCCGGCGACGTCCGAGATGAGGAACCAGTGCTTGGCCTGGAGGTCGGCCAGCCAGTCCGAGAGCCCGGGGACCGTGATGTTCGTGATGGGCTCGATGCGCGGGGACTGCTTCGAGGAGCCGCCCTCGGCCTCGGCGAACGTGTAGTTCGAGAGGTACTGGGTCATGCCGACCGCGAGGATGTTCACGGCCACACCGGAGACGATGTGGTTGACGTTGAACGTCACGGTGATGATCGCGTGCAGCAGGCCGCCGAGCGCACCGCCGACGATGCCCAGGACCACACCGGTCCAGGGACCCCACTGGTAGCCGGCCCAGGCGCCGAACCAGGTGCCGAGGATCATCATGCCCTCGAGGCCGATGTTGACCACGCCCGCGCGCTCGGCCCACAGACCGCCGAGACCGGCCAGGCCGATCGGGACGGCGAGCTGGAGCGCGCCGGACACCTGGCCGACGGAGGTCAGGTCGTTGGCGCCGCTGATCAGCCGGACCAGCGACACCAGGGCCAGGCCACCCGCGATGATCAGCAGGATCCACGGCAGGGTCAGCTTCTTGCGGCCGCCGCTCCCCTTGGGCGCGGCGCTCGTCGCGGAGACGGTGCTGGTGCTCACGCCGCGACCTCCTTATCGGTCTTCATGGCGCCACCGGCGGCCAGCTCCTCGCCGACCTTCTGCTGCTGGCGGCGGATGCCGTAGCGGCGGACGAGTTCGTACGAGACGACGACCGCGATCACGATCAGGCCCTTCATGATCGTGGCGATTTCCTTGGCGTACCCGTACTGGTCCAGGGAGGCGGACGCCTTGTCCAGGAACGCGATCAGCAGGGCGCTGAAGAAGATGCCGACCGGGTTGTTGCGGCCCAGCAGCGCGATGGTGATGCCGGTGAAGCCGACACCGACCGGGAACGACAGGCTGTACGTGTGGGTGTCGCCCAGCAGCGTGGGCATGCCGGCCAGACCGGCCACGGCACCCGAGATCAGCATCGAGGTGAGGATCATCTTCTTGGCGTCGACGCCCGAGGCCGCGGCCGCGGACTCGCTGGCGCCGGTGGCGCGCAGGTCGAAGCCGAAGCGGGTCCGGTTGAGGACGAACCAGTAGACGAAGCCGAGGGCGAAGGCGACGAAGGTGAAGCCGTAGATCTCGCCGGAGTCGCCCATGCTGACGGCCGGGAACCAGCCGGCCTCCGGGATGTCACCGGTGGTGAGGTCGTTGGAGCCCTCCGGCTGCACGCCGAGGTTCTTCGGCAGGAGCAGCCAGGCGATCAGGCTGGTCGCGATGGCGTTCAGCATGATCGTCGAGACGACCTCGCTGACGCCCCGCTTGGCCTTGAGCACACCGGCGATGCCGGCCCAGAAGGCGCCGACGCACATCGCGACGACCACGATGAGCAGGATCTGCAGGGGACCGGGCAGCGTCACCGAGGCGCCGACGACGGCCGAGAGCATCGCGGCCAGGCGGTACTGGCCGTCGACGCCGATGTTGAAGAGGTTCATCCGGAAGCCGATGGCGACGGCCAGGGCTGCCAGGTAGTACGTGCCGGTCTGGTTCAGGATCAGGACCTGGACGTCCTCGTAACCGGCGTTCTCGATCATCAGCCGGATCGGCTCGATCGGGTTCACGCCGGTCGCCAGCAGCACCAGCGAGGTCAGGACGAACGCGCTGGCCAGGGCGAGCACCGGTCCGGCGGCGCCCAGGATCAGCTTGTCCTTGTCGATCTTCTTCATCGGCCCTCGTCCTCCGGCGAATCGGCGCCCGCGGCGGAGTCGTTGTTCTCGGTCTCGGTCTGGGTGCCGTTCTCGCCGGCCTCCAGGTGGCCCCGGGCCGCGCCGGTCATGGCGGTGCCCAGCTCCTCCGGGGTGATGGTCGCGGGGTCGGCGTCCGCGACCAGACGACCGCGGTAGATCACGCGGAGCGTGTCCGACAGGCCGATGAGCTCGTCGAGGTCGGCCGAGATCAGCAGGACCGCGAGGCCCTCGCGGCGGGCATCTCGGATCGCGTCCCAGATCTGCGCCTGCGCGCCGACGTCCACACCGCGGGTGGGGTGGGCGGCGATGAGGAACTTCGGGTCGTGGCTCATCTCGCGGCCGACGATCAGCTTCTGCTGGTTGCCGCCGGAGAGCGAGGCCGCGGTGACCTCGATGCCGGGGGTGCGGACGTCGTACTCGCGCACGATCCGCTCGGTGTCCTTGCGGGCCGCCTTCGGGTCGAGGATGCCGCTCTTGGAGTTCGGGCGCTCGGTGACGTGGCCCAGGATGCGGTTCTCCCACAGCGGGGACTCCAGCAGCAGGCCGTGCCGGTGCCGGTCCTCGGGGATGTAGCCGATGCCGCCCTCGCGCCGCTTGCGGGTCGGCGTCGTCGAGATGTCCTTGCCGTCCAGCGTGATGACGCCGCCGTCCGGGATGCTCATGCCCATCAGGGCCTCGATGAGCTCCGTCTGGCCGTTGCCCTCGACGCCGGCGATGCCGAGCACCTCACCCTTGTGGATGGTGAAGTCGATGCCGGCCAGCACCTCGCGGACCACGCCGTCGGGGTCGGTGGCCGTCAGCTTCAGGTCGGAGACCGTCAGCATCGGGGTGGTGGTGACCGTGGACTCGCGGGTCTCGGGCGAGGGCAGCTCGCTGCCGACCATCAGCTCGGCGAGCTGCTTGGTGGTGGCGGTCCTGGGGTCGGCGGTGCCGACCGTGGTGCCGCGCCGGATGACGGTGATGTCGTCGGCGACCTTCAGCACCTCGCCCAGCTTGTGGGAGATGAAGATGACCGTCAGGCCCTCGGACTTGAGCTCCCGCAGGTTGTCGAAGAGCGCGTCCACCTCCTGCGGCACGAGCACGGCGGTCGGCTCGTCGAGGATGAGGATCCGGGCGCCGCGGTAGAGGACCTTGAGGATCTCCACGCGCTGGCGGTCGGCGACACCGAGGTCCTCGACCAGGGCGTCCGGGCGCACGCCCAGGCCATAGGCGTCGGAGATCTCCTGGATCTTCTTCCGCGCCTTGGCGCCGATGCCGTACAGCTTCTCGCCGCCGAGGACCACGTTCTCGAGGACGGTGAGGTTGTCGGCGAGCATGAAGTGCTGGTGCACCATGCCGATGCCGCGGGCGATGGCGTCGCCGGGCGTGTTGAAGGTGACCTGCTCCCCGTCGATGGCGATGGTGCCCTCGTCCGGCTTCTGCATGCCGTAGAGGATCTTCATCAGGGTCGACTTGCCGGCGCCGTTCTCACCGATCAGGGCATGCACGGTGCCCTTGCGGACGGTGATCGCGATGTCCTTGTTGGCGACGACGCCGGGGAAGCGCTTGGTAATGCCGTGCAGTTCTACGGCGGGGGGCGGGCTGGACGCGTTGATGACGCACTCTCCTTGGCGCGAAGGAGCGGGAAGGCAGGGTCTGGCGGTGACGGGGGGCAGGGCTGGGAGGGCGGTGAGAGAAGGTATCGCGTCCACGACACCTCTACGCGCGTAGCTCTGCCGAAAAAGAAAAGATTGAGCCGCAAACGCGGCCCGGGGCCCGGGAGGCGGCACCGCCTGCCTCTCCGGGCCCCGTCTGATCGCGTCCTTACGGAGCGGTCTTGACCTTGATCTTGCCGGCGATGATGTCGGCCTTGGCCTTCTCAACGGCGGCGATGAGCTCGGTCATGCTCTTGTACTGCGGGTTGGAGTCGGCCAGGCCGACGCCGTCCTTGTCCAGACCGTAGCGGACCTCACCGGTCTGCGGGCTGCCGTCCTTGACGGACTTGATCAGGTTGAAGACCGCGTCCGAGACGTCCTTGGTGACGGAGGTCAGGATCTTGTCCTTGTACTTCGCCAGACCGGCCTGGTTGTACTGGTCCGAGTCGACGCCGATGGCCCACTTGCCCGCGGTGGACGCGGCCTCGATGGAGCCCGAGCCGGCGAGACCGGCGGCGGCGTAGACGACGTCGGCACCCTTGGCGATCTGACCCTGGGCGGCGGCCTTGCCGAGGTCCGGCTTGGCGAAGCCCTCGAAGTTCGGCGGCTGCGACAGGTACTGGGTCAGCACCTCGGCCTTGGGGTTGGTGTCCTTGACGCCCTGGACGTAACCGGCCTCGAACTTCTTGATCAGCGGAACCTCGACGCCGCCGATGAAGCCGACCTTGCCGGTCTTGGACGCCTTGGCGGCGGCCACGCCCGCGAGGTAGGAGCCCTGCTCCTCGTTGAAGACCATGTTGGCGACGTTGGCGCCGGTCACCGAGGTGTCGTCGATGATGCCGAAGGTGGTCTTCGGGAACTTCGGGGCGACCTTCTTGATGGCCGGGGCGTAGGCGAAGCCGACGCCGATGACCGGGTTGGCGCCGGAGCGGGCCAGCTCGGTGAGGCGCTGCACCTTGTCGGCGTCGCTCTCACCCTCGGTCGGCTCGGCCTCCTTGACCTTGACCTTCAGGTCGGCCTGGGCCTTCTCGGCGCCCGCGTACGCGGCGTCGTTGAAGGACTGGTCGCCGCGGCCGCCGATGTCGTAGGCGATGGCGGCGGTGGAGGCGGCGGTCGTCGAGTCAGAGGACCCGGCGTCCGTGGACTTCTTGCCACCACAGGCGGTGGCGGTAAGCGCGAGGGCCGCGGACGCGACGCCCACGGTGGCGATCCTGGTGATCCGGCGCAAGGGGAGGCTCCTTCAAAACCTGACCGAAGCGCCACTGACCGGCGCTGGTTTCGCCGCGATCGTAACGCGCGTAGATGTCAGTTAAAGGCCCCTTCAGGAGTCGTTATCGGATCGTCGCGAACCGGACAGTGACCGATCGGTAACCCAACTGGCCCGAAACCTTGTTGCACAAGGCCTTTCCCGGACGTGTACGGCCGGGAAAGGCGCCGTGCGAGATCTACCCGTTGGCCCGGGCGCGGCGGCCGTCGAGCAGGGCCGCGGCCGTGAAGAGCTCGACGCCGGTGGTGATGGCGGACTCGTCCACGTCGAAGTCGCCGCGGTGCAGGTCGCGCTTGACGGGATCGCCCGGAGTGCGGACACCCAGACGGGCCATCGCACCGGGCACGTGCTCCAGGTACCAGGAGAAGTCCTCGCCGCCCAGGCTCTGCTCGGTGTCCTCCACCGAGTGGGCCCCGCAGCGGGCGGCCATGGCGTCGCGGAGCAGTTCGGTCACCACCGGGTCGTTGACGACCGGCGGCACCCCGCGCACGTAGTTGATCTCCGTCTTGGCCCGGTGCATCCCGGCTACCTCGTCGATGGCCGCGTGGATCAGGTCCGGCGCCTCGTGCCACGCGTTCAGGTCCAGGCAGCGCACGGTGCCGCTGAGCTCCGCGGTCATCGGGATGACGTTGCACGCGTGGCCGGAAGCGATCTTGCCCCAGGTGACCGCCAGCCCCGCGCGGGTGTCGACCCGGCGGGCCAGCAGCGCCGGCACGTCCACGGCGACCCGGGCGGCGGCCGTGACCATGTCCGTGGTCAGGTGCGGGCGGGCGGTGTGGCCGCCGGCACCCTCCAGGGTGATCTCCAGGCGGTCGCAGGCCGAGGTGATCGGCCCGGGCCGCAGGCCGATCTTCCCGGCGTCGACACGCGGGTCGCAGTGGACGGCGATCATCTGGCCGACGCCGTCCAGCACCCCGGACTCGATCGCGTCGCTGGCGCCGCCGGGCAGCACCTCCTCCGCGGGCTGGAACAGCAGCCGCACGGGCCTGGGCAGCAGCCCCTGGCGGTGCAGCGCGGCCAGCACCAGGCCGGTGCCGAGGACCACCGTGGTGTGCACGTCGTGGCCGCAGGCGTGCGCCCGGTCGGGGACGGTGGACCGGTACGGGACGCCGACCTTGGCGTCCGGGATGGGCAGGGCGTCGATGTCCGCGCGGAACCCCAGCATCGGCCGCTGGCCGTCCCAGCCGCCAATGTCGCAGATCAGACCGGTCCCGGTCTCCAGTACGCGGGGCCGCAGGCCGGCTTTCTCCAGTCTGGCCTTGATCGCTGCGGTGGTCCGGAACTCCTGGTGGCCCAGCTCCGGGTGCATGTGCAAGTCCCGGCGGAACGCGATCAGTTCGGCTCGCAGGTTCTCCGGGAGCTTGCCGGGCAGCGCGGGTTCGACGGGCTTGCCGGAAAGGACGGTCTGGGACTCGCGGGACATCAACTGGTTCACCCGTTGAAGGGTAGGCGCACCCGGCACCCAACTGGCTGGAGATCAGGAAAAGTTCAGCCCGTTAGGGGAAGAAAAACCGGCTGCTGGGTGCATGACCTATGTGTCAGGGGGGTAAACTCCGCCGCTCACTCGGCCGACACGGCCGTTCACGAAGCCGCACTCGCGGCGAGCCTGCGCACGTCACGGGCGGTGTCGGTGACCCCGGCGAGGAAACTGCGGGCCCTCGGCGAGGCACCTCCGGTGAGCCAGGCGGGGTCGACGTCGCAGACCGCGACGGTCACGCCGGTGCCGCGGAGTGCGTAGGGCAGCGTGTGGACGACCGTGGACGGAAAGCTGACGATCGTACGTCCGATGGGTCCACGCCGTGCGATGAGTTCGAGCGGCAGGTCCGGACGGACGATCTCCAGGCCGGTCGCCTCGCTCAAGGTGCGCAGCTTCTCGGGGCTCTCGCGGCGGTGCGCGAAGTACCGGGTGGCCCCGTAGGCCGCGGCGAGGGAGCGTACGGCGGCCACGTACCGCCCGGGCTCCACGACCCCCGTCTCCACCAGCGAGGTGCCGACCAGGTCGGTGCCCTGGGTGAGCCGGGGCGGCCCGAATGCCGACCGGGTCCAGGCGAACTCGTTCACCCGCAGCTCCACGCCCTCGGGCACGGTGACGGGCATCGAGCTGAAGACCTCCACCCGCCGGCCCGTGCGCGCGGGGGTGAAGCGGCGCCGGGCGGTCGAGGAGACCGGCGCGTACGCGAGCTCCCTGACCTTCCCCGGCAGGCCCTGGGAGCCGACCCGGTGCCAGCGCACCAGCCGCTCGCCCCGCGCGATCTGGCCGGCGAACTCCATGGTGGCCGTGCCGTCGTCCACGACGACCAGCTCAGGCGCCCGCACCAGCGTGAGCAGCAGCTGGACGAAGCGCGAGAAGGGGTCGCCGACCACGATCCGGTCGGCCCGGCGCATGTCGCGGGCCATGGCCCCCACGGCCCGGAAGGGCGCGAGCCGGCCGCCGCGCGCCTCCTGCCACCGCACCTGGTGCCCCTCGTCGCGGGCCAGCGCGGCCATCCGCCGCAGCTGGCCGCGCGACATGGGGTCCACCGGCGGCAGGACCACGATCCGCAGCCCTTCGAGCGGCGGGACGCGGCGCCCGCCGCGGGTGGGCTGGGCGGGCACGGCGCCGAGGAGCGGCCACTCCGCCTGTGCCACCGCCTCCGCATGGGCCCACTCCAGGACGTTCAGGAGCTGTACCGGGCTCTCCACGAGGGCCAGGATGGACGCGTTGCTCTCACTCACCACGTTCTCCTCGTCTGCTGGTCGTGGGGCGGGGGCGGGGCCGGCTCAGACGCCCGCGAGCTCGACCTCGCCCTGGACCCGGCGGAGCTTCTTCATCGGGCCGAGCTCGGACTCGTACACGCGCTTGACGCCGTCGCCGAGGGCGGTCTCGATGGTGCGGATGTCGCGGACCAGGCGGGCGAGGCCGCCGGGCTCGACGGAGGCGGCCTGGTCGGAGCCCCACATCGCGCGGTCGAGGGTGATGTGGCGCTCGACGAAGGTGGCGCCCAGGGCGACGGCAGCGAGGGTGGTCTGCAGGCCGGTCTCGTGGCCGCTGTAGCCGATCGGGACGTTCGGGTACTCGTCCATGAGCGTGTTGATCACGCGCAGGTTGAGCTCCTCGGCCTTGGCCGGGTACGTGGAAGTCGCGTGGCAGAGCAGGATGTTGGCACTGCCGAGCACCTCCACCGCGTGACGGATCTGCCGGGGGGTGGACATGCCGGTGGAGAGGATCACCGTGCGGCCGGTGGCGCGCAGGGCGCCCAGCAGCTCGTCGTCGGTGAGGGAGGCGGAGGCCACCTTGTGGGCGGGGACGTCGAACTTCTCCAGGAAGGCGACGGCCTCGGTGTCCCACGGGGAGGCGAACCAGTCGATGCCGCGCTTGGCACAGTGCTCGTCGATGGCGCGGTACTCGTCCTCGCCGAACTCGACCCTGTGGCGGTAGTCGATGTAGGTCATGCGGCCCCAGGGGGTGTCGCGCTCGATGTCCCACTGGTCGCGCGGGGTGCAGATCTCGGGGGTGCGCTTCTGGAACTTCACGGCGTCGCAGCCGGCCTCGGCCGCGGCGTCGATCAGGGCGAAGGCGTTGTCGAGGTCGCCGTTGTGGTTGATGCCGATCTCGCCGACGACGTAGACGGGCTGCCCCGGACCGGCGGTGCGGGAGCCGAGGGTGCGCAGGCGCGGGGAGGCGGAGGAGGCGGTCATGGCAGGTGACGTCCTTCGTTTCGGTGCGTGGGGTGCTGGGGTGGGGCGGGGGCGGGGGCGGGGTGGGACTCGGAGTGGGCCGGGGTGGGACCCGGGGTGCGGGTCAGGGGTGTGCGGGCTCGGGGTGCGCGGGCTGCGCGACCGGCGAGGCGGTCGCCGCGGCCGGGTCGAGGAGGGGGGCCAGGGCGCGGGCCCGGGCCAGGTCGTGCGGGTCGTCGATCTCCAGGACACGGGCCGGGTCGGTGCGCACGGGCACGATGTGGCCGAAGAACCGGTGCCCGCAGGCCCGGAAGCCGGGTACGGACATGGCGTACGCGGCGCCGGTCTCCAGCAGGTCCTCGGGGCGGTCCTGGCGGCGGGGCCGGTGGGACTCGTCGTGGTTCACGCCGTACCCGGCGCGGCCGGCCGGCACGGCGGACTCGCGCCAGAGGAAGCCGTGGAACGGGGCCACGGCCAGCGCGCTGTCGGCGCCCCCGACGGCCACCGCGGCGGCCACCGCGTCGACGTCGGCGGCGGTCAGGAAGGGGCTGGTCGCCTGGACGAGCAGGACCACGTCCACGGTCCGGCTGTGCAGCGCCTCGTACACGTCGAGGGCGTGCAGCACGGCGGACTCGCTGCTCGCGGTGTCGCCGGCGATGTCCGACGGGCGCGGCACGGCCTCGGCGCCGGCCTCGCGGGCGGCGGCCGCGATGGCCGGGTCGTCCGTGGAGACCACGACGGCGGTGACGTGCCCGGCGGACCGGCAGGCCAGCACCGCGCGGGAGACCAGGGGCAGGCCGCCCACGGGGGCGAGGTTCTTGCCCGGCACGCCCTTGGAGCCGCCCCGGGCGGGGATCACGGCCAGGACGTGCGGGCGGGGTGCGGGGTCGGCGGGGCTCACAGTTCTCCCAGGCGTCGGATGACGGGGGCCACGCGCTGCACCCCGTGCCGGTACGCGCCGCGGGCCGCGTCGCGCAGCCAGGCGCGCACGGCGCGGCGTACGCGGGAGTCCGCGGCGGCGGGCCGGGCGGTGCCGGGCAGCGGGGTGCCGTCGGTGCCGAGGTGGTGGCGGGCGAGGATGCCGGGCAGGTACCCGGGTGCGGTGGCGAGGGTGTAGTACGGGGCGGGCGCGGGCAGTGCGGGCCGCGCGGCCAGTTCGGCGAGCCGCTCCCGCGCGGGGTCGAAGGCGCGCTCGTACGGGCCCTCGGCGACGACGCCCTGGCCGGCCAGCCACGCGGCGTCGGCCACCGGGCGCAGGCCCGCGTCGAGCTGGTCCCAGGAGGCGAGGCAGCCGGAGCCGAGGAAGTGGTGGTTGCCGAGGGCCTCGCGGATGCCGAGGTCGGTGAGGACCGCGGTGGGGACGCCCCGGTGGAGGGCTTCGAGGGCGGCCGTCGAGCTGACGGTGACCAGCAGGTCGGTGCGGTCCAGGACCTCGCCCATGTTCCCGTACACCAGGCGGCAGTTGGCGGGCAGGCCGCCGGGGAGCTTCTCGGCGAGGCGCTGGTAGGGCAGCTCTTCGAGGTGCGTGGTGTGCTCGCCGGGCCTGCTCCGCAGCTTGACCAGCACCTCGCGGCCGGGGTGGCGGCGGGCGTGCTCGGCGGCGCGGCGCAGCAGGTACGTGCGGTCGGCGCGGCTCTCCGGTACGGAGGGCTGCGCGGCGAAGACCACGGTGTGGGCGTGGCCGGTGCGCTGCTCGTACGGGGCGCCGCCGAGGAAGGGCAGCGCGGTCTCCGTGACGGCTGTGGCGTCGGCGCCGACCCCCTCGTACACGGCGCGGAAGCGTCCGGCGTCGTGGTGGGAGTTGGCGAGGACGAGGTCGGCGCCGTGGCGCAGCAGCAGGCCGTCGGCGAGCTTCTCGTACACGACGCCCACGTAGCCGGTGACGAGTACGGGCCGCTTCGCGGGGGTGGGCCAGAGGGCGCGGGCGCCGTGCAGCACCGCCTGGACGGCGCCGCCGACGAGGGCGAGGACCACGACGTCGTACCCGCCGTCCTCGATCTCCGCGAGGAACTCGGCGCAGGTCACCTCGGTCAGCCGGTCGGCCCGGACGCCCACTTCGCCGAGCTGGCGCGCGGTGGGGGTGGCCCGGCCGCGCAGCAGGAATCCGGTGAGGTGGAGGTCGGGGGCGAGGCGTTGCGCGGTGAGTGCGCCCCATTTCCATCGCGTATCGGAATCGGCGAGTACGGCAACCCGCGTCTTCCTGTTGGCAGTTACGCCGCTGGTACTTTCTGGCACGGTGCGAAGCTATGCGGGAATTCCGGTGATCGGCCCAACGAGCGCTCAACAGAGGGTTAACAGCCCGTCGACGAGATGCGAATAGGGCCGTGAATTGCCGGGCGGGCGGGCAGGTTAACCGTCCTGCCATTCTTCGTTCACGCGCCGTCCGTGCACGGTCCATGGTGAATGCCGCACCAAGTCCTAGTGTCACGCGGGTGGTCAAGCTCTCCGTCGTCGTGCCGTTCTACAACGTGCAGACATACGCACCAGACGCCATCAGAAGCCTGCGCGCGAACGCGCGGGAGGACTTCGAGTTCATCCTCGTCGACGACCGCTCCACGGACGGGACGCCCGAGCTGCTGGAACGGGCGGAGCGCGAGCTGCCCGGGGCGGTGTACGTCAGACACGAGGTGAACGGCGGCCTGGCGACCGCCCGGAACACCGGCATCGACGCCGCCCGCGGCGAGTACCTCACCTTCATGGACGGCGACGACTGGCTGGCGCCGGGCCACCTGGGCCGCGTACTGGCCGCGATCGAGGCTCTGAGCTGCGATTTCGTCCGCATCGACCATGTTCAGTGCACGGGTACGGCACGGCTGGTGCAGCGCGTCCCGCACGGGCCGCAGGGCGAGGTGACCTCCCCGCGCGCGGCGATCCTGCCGGCCGACCGGTCGACGTCGGTGGACTACCCGTACGCCTGGGCCGGCATGTACCACCGGCGGCTGGTGGACCGGGGGCTGCTGCACTTCACGGACGGGCTGCGGACCGCGGAGGACCGGCCGTGGATCTGGCGGCTGCACCGGGAGGCGGAGTCCTTCGCGGCGGTCGGCCTGCCGGGGATCTTCTACCGGCGGGGGGTCGCGACCTCGCTGACACAGATCGGCGACGTACGCCAGCTCGATTTCATCCGGGCCTTCGACCAGGTATTGACGGAAACCGCACAGGACCCCGATGCCGCCCTTCTGCTGCCGAAGGCAGTTCGAACGTATTGCGCCATCATTTCCCACCACGTGGGTTCCATCGAAAGGTTCGAACCGGCCGTGGCCAAGAAACTCCGCAGCATGAGCGCGGCCGCCCTGAAACGAATGCCGCAGGACGTTCTCGACGAGGCCCTCGATTCGATGGACGTGCCCCGCGCCGTGCTGCTGCGCCGGCTGCGCCGCCGCCCCGTGGCGGGGGTGGCCGTCTGATGGCCGCGCGCACCACCCAGGTCTTCCTCGCCTCGACCCTGTACGGGGTCGCCACCCTCGCAGCCGCCCTGGACGCGGGCCGCTTCCGGGCCGCCGACCGCCGGGTGCTGCTGGTCAGCAACAACGCGGCCGTGCCCGAGACCACGCCGGGGCCGGCCGCGATGCCGGGCTTCGAGCGGCTGCGGACGCGCTTCGACGACGTACTCGACTGGAACGCGACGATCGAGCCCTTCCACCCGTCCGGCTGGCTGCCCAGGACCGAGGACGCCCCGCTGTGGGAGCGGCAGCTGCGCCGGCTCTGGGACCTCGGCGAGGACCGGGTCGAGCTGGTCGTCGAGTCCATCCAGGTCGCCCCGGCGCAGGCCGTGGTCCAGCTCTTCCCGGGCGCGCCGGTGGAGGTGTACGCCGACGGGCTGATGAGCTACGGGCCCACCCGCAACAAGCTGGACCCGCAGATCGGCGGCCGGGTGCGCCGGCTGCTCCACCTCGACCTGGTGCCGGGCCTCGAACCGCTGCTGCTCACCGAGTTCGGCGTGCCCGCGGAGCTGGTGCCGGCGGAGTCCTTCCTGAAGGTGCTGGCGGAACTCGCCGAGGACGCCGCGGACGCCGACGACTTCGGGATCGGACAGGCGCCGGCCGTGCTGCTCGGCCAGTACCTGTCCGCGCTCGGGCTGCTCACTGCCGAGGAAGAGGAGGAGCTGCACGTCGGGCTGGTCCGCGGCGCCCATGCGCTGGGCCACGGCGAACTGGTCTTCAAGCCCCACCCCAGCGCCCCGGCCCGCTGGTCGCGCCGGGTCGAGGAGGAGGCGGAGCGCCTGGGCGCCCGGCTGACGGTGGTCGACACCCCGGTGCTGGCCGAGGTGCTGTACCAGCGGCTGCGCCCGGCGCTGGTGGCCGGCTGCTTCTCGACGGGGCTGCTGACCGCCTCGACCCTGTACGGGATCCCGGTCGCCAGGACCGGCACGGCACCGCTGCTGGACCGGGTCACCCCGTACCAGAACAGCAACCGGGTGCCGCTGACCATCGTGGACGCGCTGCTGCCGGAGCTGGCCGAGCCGGCCGCCGTGCAGGGCTGGACCCCGCCGGGGCCGGCCGCGGTGGCCGAGCTGTCGTCGCTGGTGACGGCCGTCGGGTACGCGATGCAGGCGCAGATCCTGACCGGCCGGCGGGCCGACGCGGAGCGGTACCTCGCCACGCGCCTGGACGACCGGACCTGGCGGTACTTCAAGCGTCGGCGGCTGACCGCGCTGGGACTGCCGGGCGCGGTCCCGGCGCAGCTGGCGTTCATCCCGCGCAGCCCGGCCGTGCGGCGCGTGGTGCGCCGGGTGCGGCACCTGCGACGGGCGGCGCTGGGGTGACGGCCCCGGCTCGGGCGACGGCCCCCGCCGCACCCGCGGCGATACCGGACCGGCGGCCCGTACCCGCGCGGGGCGGCCGGCTGCGGGCCCTGGACGGGCTGCGGCTGCTGGCCGCCCTGATGGTGGCCGGGTACCACTACGCCGGCCGGGGCGGCGAGGTCACCGGGTCCTGGGGCGCCTCGCCGCGGGAGCTGTTCCCGACGGCCTCGCCCTGGCTGGCGTACGGCTGCCTCGGCGTCCAGATCTTCTTCGTGATCAGCGGCTTCGTGATCTGCATGAGCGCCTGGGAGCGGCCGCTGCGGTCGTTCCTGGCCTCCCGGGTGGCCCGGCTCTACCCCGCGTACTGGGCGGCGGTCGTGCTGGTGACGGCCGTCTTCGCGCTGCCCTGGCTGCCGTACGAGCGGCTGGGGCTCAGCGACGTGCTGGTGAACCTGACGATGCTCCAGCAGCCGGTGGGCGCGGAGCGGGTGCTGGGCGTGTGCTGGACGCTCTGGGCGGAGCTGCGCTTCTACGCGCTCTTCGCGCTGTGCGTGGTGCTGCCGGGCGGGGGGCGCCGCCGGACGCTGCTGTTCTGCGGGGTGTGGACCCTGGCCGCGGCCCTTGCGGACGCGGCCGGCCAGCCGTTCCTGACGCAGGCCCTGATGCCGGAGTACGCGCCCTTCTTCGTCGGCGGCATCGGGCTGTACCTGGTGCACCGCGACCGGCGGGACGTCCTGGCCTGGGGCGTGGCGGCGAGCGGCTGGCTGATCGGCCAGCACTACGCGGTGGCGGGCCTGTGGCACGCGCCGGACCCGCGGTTCTTCTCGTACCGCAGCGCGGCGGTGATCGTCGCGGTGGTGACGGCCGGCTTCGTGGCCGTGGCCCTGATCGCGCTGGGGCGCCTCGGCTGGGCGGACTGGCGGTGGCTGACGGTCGCGGGCGCCCTGACGTACCCGTTCTACCTGGTCCACGAGCACCTGGGCTGGGTGGCGATCCGCGTCCTGCGCCGCCACCTGGACCTCCCGCCGGCCCTGGTCCTCTGGACCACGGTCACCGGCATGCTGGCCGTGGCCTGGCTCCTCCACCGCTGGGTGGAACGCCCGCTGACCCCGCGCCTGCGCAAGGCGCTGGGCTAACCGTCGCCGCCGTCCAGCACCCGCGCGACGGATAGTTCGAACTGGATGCCGACGCTCGCCGGCGGGCCGAAGGACTGGCCGCGTCGATAGACGGACCGGGTGCGGTAGTCGCCGACCACCGGGTCGGTGAGCACCTGGACCTCGTCATGCCTGCGGTCCACCACCACATAGACAGGGATCCCGGACCTGGTCAGCTGGTGCGGGCCGTCGGGCACGGGCGAGACGATGATGGTCCCGTTGAGCAGCTCCACTCGAAGCCCCGGCAGCTCGTCCCAGAGACTACGGGCGGCGTTCGCCACCGACTTTGCATGCAGTGTTCCGGCCACAGCGGGCTCCTTCCCGAGGACAGAGAACACGGCTGGCCGGGGGCGTAGGAGCGGTCCCGTGACGGATCACCCGCACGGGTCAGATCCGCGGCACACGCGCCGAGGGAGGCGTCAGCCGGTGGCCAGCTTGGCCGCGAAGCCCAGGAACAGGACGCCCACGGCGGATGTGGCGCCGGCGGAGAGGCGCTTGCGGCGACGGAAGGCGGCGGCCAGGCGGGTGCCCCCGAATATCAGCACCGAGAGGTAGAGCACGCTGGCCGCCTGCGTCAGGACGCCGAGCAGCAGGAAGGACAGCGCGGGGTAGGCGTAGTCCGGGTCCACGAACTGCACGAAGAAGGACAGCAGGAAGAGGATGGCCTTGGGGTTGAGCAGGCTGATCAGCAGCGCGCGCCGGTACGGGCGCTCGGAGTCGGCCGGCGGCTCGCCGGTCATGATCTCCTCCTGCCGGGCCTTCCGCTCCCGCCACATCGCCCAGGCCCCGCGCATCATGCCGACGGCCAGCCACGCCAGGTAGCCCGCGCCCAGGTACTTCACGACGCCGAACAGCACCGGGTTGGCCTGGAGCAGCGAGGCCGCACCGGCCGCGGCCAGCACCATCAGCACGGTGTCGCCGGTCCACACACCGGCGGCCGCCTTGAAGCCCGTCCGCACGCCGCGGCGGGCGGCCACGGACAGCACGTACAGCGAGTTGGGCCCCGGCAGCAGAATGATCAGCACCAGGCCGGCGAGATAGGTCGGAAGATCGGTCACACCCAGCATTCCGCGAGTGTCGCACGCGGGTACGACACCTCCGGAGACATTTCCATACCGTGAGACGCACCTGTACAGCCGCAGGCCGGAGCCGTGCGTCAGGGCGCCGGCACCGCCCCGCGCCGACGCCTCAGAAGGCGTCCGCCGGGACGTACGTGCCCCACACCTCCCGCAGCGCCCCGCACACCTCCCCGACCGTGGCCCGGGCCCGCAGCGCCTCCCGCATCGGGTAGAGCACGTTGTCCGTGCCGGCCGCCGTCCGCCGCAGCTCCGCCAGCGCCGCCGCGACCGCACCGCCGTCCCGCCCCGCGCGCAGCCGGGCCAGCCGCTCGGCCTGCCGGGCCTCGATGGCCGGGTCGACGCGCAGCGGCTCGTACGGCTCCTCCTCGTCCAGCGCGAAGCGGTTCACCCCCACCACCACCCGCTCGGCGCGGTCGGTCTCCTGGGCGATCCGGTACGCGCTGCGCTCGATCTCGCCCTTCTGGAAGCCGCGCTCGATGGCGGCGACCGCGCCGCCCATCTCCTCGACCCGCTCCATCAGGGCGAGGGCCGCCGCCTCCACCTCGTCCGTCAGCCGCTCGACCACGTAGGACCCGGCGAAGGGGTCGACGGTGGCGGTCACGTCCGTCTCGTACGCCAGCACCTGCTGGGTGCGCAGCGCCAGCCGCGCCGCCTTGTCCGTCGGCAGGGCGATGGCCTCGTCGAAGGAGTTCGTGTGCAGGGACTGGGTGCCGCCGAGCACCGCCGCGAGCCCCTGGACCGCCACCCTGACCAGGTTCACCTCCGGCTGCTGGGCCGTCAGCTGGACCCCGGCCGTCTGGGTGTGGAAGCGCAGCATCTGCGACTTGGGGTCGCGCGCGCCGAACTCCTCGCGCATCAGCCGGGCCCAGATCCGCCGGGCCGCCCGGAACTTGGCCACCTCCTCCAGGAGGGTGGTCCTGGCCACGAAGAAGAAGGACAGGCGCGGGGCGAAGTCGTCGACGTCCATGCCGGCCGCGAGGGCGGTGCGCACGTACTCCACCCCGTCCGCCAGCGTGAAGGCGATCTCCTGCGCGGGCGTGGCCCCGGCCTCCGCCATGTGGTAGCCGGAGATGGAGATGGTGTTCCACTTCGGCATCTCGGCCCGGCAGTACCGGAAGACGTCCGCGGTCAGCCGCAGGGACGGCTTGGGCGGGAAGATGTACGTCCCGCGCGCGATGTACTCCTTCAGCACGTCGTTCTGGACGGTGCCGGTCAGCCGGTCGGCGGGCACCCCCTGCTCCTCCGCCACCAGCTGGTAGAGCAGCAGGAGCACGGCGGCGGGCGCGTTGATGGTCATCGAGGTGGAGACCCGGTCGAGCGGGATGCCGTCGAAGAGCACCGCCATGTCCTCGACGGAGTCGACGGCCACGCCCACCTTGCCGACCTCTCCGTGTGCGATGGGCGCGTCGGAGTCGTGGCCCATCTGGGTGGGCAGGTCGAAGGCGACGGACAGTCCGTGCGTGCCCGCCTCGATCAGCCGGCGGTACCGGGCGTTGGACTCGGCGGCCGTGCCGAACCCCGCGTACTGGCGCATGGTCCAGGGCCGTCCGGTGTACATCGTCGGGTAGACCCCGCGGGTGAACGGGTAGGCGCCCGGCTCCCCGAGGCGTTCCGCCGGGTCCCAGTCCCGCAGCGCCTCCGGCCCGTACACCGGCTCGATGGGGATGCCCGACTCCGACTGCCGCGCCATTGTTATCGCTCCTCCGTAGAGCTCATGAGCCGCGTACTGGTACAACCTGTCCCGCTACGGCGCCGTTCGCAACCACGCGCGCCCGGGAAGCATCCCTACGTACAAACACGCAGAAATCGGGGGGCAACACATGCACCGCCAGAGAGTCATGGGAAGAGCGCTCGTCGCGGCGATGGCCGTCGCGGTCGCGGCCGGATGCGGGCCGCAGAAGGCGGAGGGCGCCGGCACGACGAAGCCGAGCGCCGGCCGCAGCGGGACGGCCGCCCCGAGCACGAGCCCTTCCCAGGACGACAAGCCGGGGCCCTCCGCGTCCGCGGCCCCGTCGGAGTCCGCGTCGCCGTCGGCCTCGTCCTCCCCGGCACCGAAGGCCCTGATGGCCGAGGGCACGGAGAACGAGCAGGTCCGCGAGCTCCAGGCGCGGCTGAAGCAGCTGGACTACTTCAAGCGCTCCCCCACCGGCTTCTACGGGTCCATCACCAGCACCGCGGTGCGCGGCTTCCAGGAGAAGCGCACGCTCCCGGCCACCGGCAACGTCGACCAGGCCACCTGGGACAAGCTGGTCGCGATGACGCGCAGGCCGACCGAGAACGAGCTGCGCCCGCCGACCACCAACGAGCTGGACACGCCGGACCCGCGTTGCATGTCGGGCCGCGTCATGTGCATCAGCAAGGAGAGCCGGACCCTCGCCTGGATGATCGACGGCAAGGTCCAGATGGCCTTCGACGTGCGCTTCGGCTCCGAGAACACGCCCACCCGCGAGGGCCAGTTCAGCGTGGAGTGGAAGGCGCGGGAGTGGACGTCGACGCTGTACCACACGCCGATGCCGTACGCGATGTTCTTCAGCCGGGGCCAGGCCGTGCACTACTCGGCCGACTTCGCGGCCCGCGGCTACGCGGGAGCCTCGCACGGCTGTGTGAACGTGCGGGACAAGGCGAAGCTGTCGTCACTCTTCGACCAGGTGAAGGTCGGCGACAAGGTGGTCGTCTACTGGTGACGGAGAAGGTCTGAAGGATTGGTGGCGCGGACGGGGCCGGGGGAACGTGCCCCGCCCGCGCCGGGTGCGCGGAGCCCAGGGGTACGGGGGGAACCCCGGCTCACGCGCCGCCGATGACCAGTCGGCTCGTTATGTACTGCGCCGGGGGCTCGAAAAGTGTTACAGCCCCTCGTCACCGGCTCGCGAAAGCCGGCGCGGAGGATGCCGTGGCGCTCGGTTCCGGGGTCGGCTGCCCGGTGTTCTCCGCCGTGGCGCCCGCGGTCCCGGCGCCTTCGCGCACGGTGGTCTTGGTGAGCTTCGTGGAGAAGCCGAGGGTGGTGGAGCCGCCCTTGCCGCCGCCGGTCCCGCCCGTGCCGCCGCCCGTGCCGCCGCCCGTGCCGCCACCGGTCTCGCCGGTGCCGCCGCCGGGGCGCTCGCGGTCGTCCTGGCCGTCACGGTCGCCCGTGCCGCCGGTGCCGCCGGTGCCGAGCAGCTTCGCGCAGTAGCTCTCCAGCCGGGTGCCGCGGGCGGCCTTCTCCAGAGCGAGCCGGCCTTCGCGGTCGAGCCGCCCCGCCTGCAGGTCCTTGCAGCCGGCACGGAGCTTGGTGCTGGACTCCTGGGTGGAGCCCGCGCTCGTGCCGCCGGCGTCCTTGGCCTTGGGGTCCCGGGTGCTCGGGGTGCCGGCCGTCGCGCCGGGTCCCGTGGTGGCGCCGCCTGCGGACGGGGTGCCCGAGGGGTCCGCGCCGGGGGTGTCGGGGAGCAGGCGCGGGGTGACCGGTTCGCCCGTACCGCCGATGGTGTCCGCGGTGGGTCCGGTCAGCTCCGGCGAGGGCTCCAGGGAGACGGAGACCGAAGGCTCGGGGCCGGCGATCACCGGCATGTCGGGCAGCAGACCGGTGGTCGCGGCCGCGGCGACGCCGCCGATCGTCAGTCCGGCGACGGCGGCGGCCAGTCCGAAGCGCAGCGAGCGGCGCGCGGAGCGGGACCGGGGGCGCCGGTCGCCTGCGGGGCGGCCGGTCAGCGGGGCGAGTTCGACCGGCTCCACGGGGGTCCCCACGGCGCGTACGCCCTGGTGGCCGGCCGTGCCCTGGGCGCGCGCGGCCCGGAATGCGGCCACGGCGGCGGCCTCCCCGGGCAGCTCCGTGCCGGGGCGGGCGGGCGGTACGAGCGAGGCGAGGGCGTCGGCCAGACGGGCCGCTTCGGCTCGGCCGTGCGCGTCGCCCGCGGGCAGGACGGGTTCGCCGCGCAGCAGCTGTTCCGCCGCGGCCCCGTCGAGCCAGTCGTAGCGATCGTCGGCCATCACATGTCCTTCTGCGTCCGCCAACGGGAATGCGTCACACCGGTCCGCCCCCCGTCACCGCGGCCGGGGCCGCGCTGCGCCGGTACGGCGTCCAGGTCCCCGGCATTATCGCCGAACTCGGTGCCCATCAGTTCGGCGAGCTTCTTCAGCCCGCGGTGGGCGGCGGTGCGCACGGCTCCGGGGCGCTTCCCGAGGGTCTCGGCGGCGCTCTTCGCGTCGAGTCCGACCACCACGCGGAGGACGACGGCCTCGGCCTGGTCCTGGGGCAGCCTGGCTATCAGGGCCATGGTGTTGCCGGTGGCGAGCGCCTCCATGGCCTCGCCCGCGGTGTCGCAGTCGGCGGCCCGGCCGGTCAGCTCGGTCTCGTCGCCGCCCACCGCGGGGCGTCTGCCGCGCATGCGTATGTGGTCGAGGGCCCGGTTGCGCGCGATGCGCGCGGCCCAGCCCCGGAACCGGTCGGCGTCGCCGCTGAACGTGGCGAGGTCGCGGGCGATCTGGAGCCACGCCTCCGACGTGACGTCCTCGGCCTCCGCATCGCCGACGAGCGTGCGTACGTACCCGAGCAGGCGCGGGTGCACCGTGCGGTACACAGTCCGGAACGCGCTCTCGTCGCCGTCCTGTGCCGCGAGCACCGCGGCGGTCAGCTCCGCGTCGTCCCCCAGCAAGTCCCCAACCCGTTCACTGTCCTGTTACGTCCTGCGCAAATCAGCACGTTACGGCTTTCAAGTACCTCTCGTCCACGTCTTGTACAACCAGCAACCATCTGTGCGCGAAGCGAGGTGTGACACAAAACGCAGTCCGGACGCTGACAGGTATACGGGCTTGTCGCACGAGCCCGTAACGGACGGCGGCCGGGGCCTCTCCTGTGGGGGGTGGCGGCCTCGGTCGCCTTCCGGACCCTCTCACGTCCCGCCGGGACCACCGTACGGACCCGGCCATGATCGCGGCCACCCGGGCACCAGGTTCCCCCGCTCCAGCGGACCTCCGGACTCTTCCGAGTGAAATCCCCGGATCGGGCGCATGACCTCCGCGGGCCCTCGATAGCGTTGCGGCACACCCCCGTCCCGCCCCGAGGAGCCCCCCGCTGTCCAGTCCGATTCCGGCACAGGTCCGCGGCGCCCCGGGGCTCGCCTGGTTCAACACCGCCTCCGTCGCGGCCGCCGAGGCCGCGCTGCTGGAGTGCTGCGGCAGCCGCCGCTGGGCGCACCGGGTGGCGGAGCACCGCCCCTACCCGGACCTGGAGGCGCTGCTGGCCGCCGCCGACGAGGCCGGGTACGACCTCTCGCAGGCCGATCTCGCGGAGGCGCTGGCCGACGAGGCCTCGGCCGACCTGCACCACGGCGCCCCGCCCGCGGCGCACCTGGCGCTGCGGGCGGCGCACGCGGCGTACGAGGCGACCTTCGGGTACGCCTTCGTCATCTGCCTGGACGGGATCCCCGCGGCGGAGCACCCGGCCCAGGTGCTGGCCGGGATCAGGGCGCGGCTCGGCCACGAGAAGGACGAGGAGCGGTCGGTCGCGGCGGACGAACTGCGGCGGCTGGCACGCGGCCGGCTGAGGGCGACGCTCGGCGCGGACCTGACTTTCTGCGGACCTGACACACCGGCACGCTGACCTGACGGACTCACAGGGCGGAATCCTGGGCAGCTTGCCCCGGAAGTGCCCGTTATGCGCTGGTCGGATGGTCCGTCCGGGGCGCTTTGCCTGCCGGTTTGATCACACCGTCGGACCCCGGGCGAGGGAACCGACAACTCGTCGCTACGATGTCGGGGGCCGGTGGACCGTACCCGGCCGGGCCCGACCGACAAAGAAGCCGGCGGCCCTCGCCTCGCTTCCGGAGGGTTTTCCGTGCCGGCTGGAACGTTGTACCGCGGCCGGGAAGGCATGTGGTCGTGGGTGGCTCACCGAGTCACCGGCGTCCTCATCTTCTTCTTCCTGTTCGTACACGTCCTCGACACCGCTCTCGTCCGCGTCTCCCCCGAGGCGTACGACGATGTCGTGGCTACCTACAAGACCCCGATTGTCGCGCTGCTGGAGTACGGCCTCGTCGCCGCCATCCTCTTCCACGCGCTCAACGGACTCCGTGTCATCGCCGTGGACTTCTGGTCCAAGGGCCCCCGCTACCAGAAGCAGATGCTCTGGACCGTCGTGGGCGTCTGGGTCGTGCTGATGGCCTGCGCCATCGCCCCGGTCCTCGGCCACGCAGCTGCTGAACTGTTCGGGAAGTGACGCTGATGTCTGCTGACACCTCTTCTTCCGCGCTCGGTGACGTCGAGGCCGTGGGCCTGTACGACGCCGAGAACCCGGCCCCGTACATCGAGGCCCCGCGCAAGCGCACGTCCAAGACGCCCCGCGCCACCCGCGGCAACTTCGAGATGGCCGCGTGGCTCTTCATGCGCCTCTCGGGCATCGTCCTGGTCGTCCTGGTCATCGGCCACCTGCTGATCCAGCTGGTGCTCGACGGCGGCGTCTCGAAGATCGGCTTCGCGTTCGTCGCGGGCCGCTGGGCCTCGCCGTTCTGGCAGGTCTGGGACCTGCTGATGCTGTGGCTGGCGATGCTGCACGGCGCGAACGGCCTGCGTACCGTCATCAACGACTACGCGGAGCGCGCCAACACGCGGCTGTGGCTGAAGGGCCTGCTCTACACCGCCACGGTGTTCACCATCCTTCTGGGCACGCTGGTGATCTTCACCTTCGACCCGAACATCCGCTAGGCAACGGGGCTGAGGCGAAAAATCTCATGAAGATCCACAAGTACGACACCGTCATCGTCGGCGCCGGCGGCGCCGGCATGCGCGCCGCCATCGAGGCCACCAAGCGCAGCCGCACCGCCGTGCTGACGAAGCTCTACCCCACCCGCTCCCACACGGGCGCCGCGCAGGGCGGCATGGCCGCCGCGCTGGCGAACGTGGAGGAGGACAACTGGGAGTGGCACACCTTCGACACGGTCAAGGGCGGTGACTACCTGGTCGACCAGGACGCCGCCGAGATCCTGGCGAAGGAGGCCATCGACGCGGTCCTCGACCTGGAGAAGATGGGCCTGCCGTTCAACCGCACCCCGGACGGCATGATCGACCAGCGCCGCTTCGGCGGTCACTCGCGTGCCCACGGCGAGGCGCCGGTCCGCCGGTCCTGCTACGCCGCGGACCGCACCGGCCACATGATCCTCCAGACGCTGTACCAGAACTGCGTCAAGGAGGGCGTGGAGTTCTTCAACGAGTTCTACGTCCTGGACCAGCTGATCACCGAGGTCGACGGCGTCAAGCACTCGGCCGGCGTGGTCGCGTACGAGCTGGCCACCGGCGAGATCCACGTCTTCCAGGCGAAGGCCGTCATCTACGCCTCCGGCGGCAACGGCAAGTTCTTCAAGGTGACCTCCAACGCGCACACCCTCACCGGTGACGGCCAGGCGGCCTGCTACCGGCGCGGCCTGCCGCTGGAGGACATGGAGTTCTTCCAGTTCCACCCGACGGGCATCTGGCGCATGGGCATCCTGCTGACGGAGGGCGCCCGTGGTGAGGGCGGCATCCTCCGCAACAAGGACGGCGAGCGCTTCATGGAGAAGTACGCGCCGGTCATGAAGGACCTCGCGTCCCGTGACGTCGTCTCGCGCTCCATCTACACGGAGATCCGCGAGGGCCGCGGCTGCGGTCCCGAGGGCGACCACGTGTACCTGGACCTGACGCACCTGCCGCCGGAGCAGCTGGACGCCAAGCTCCCGGACATCACCGAGTTCGCGCGTACGTACCTCGGCATCGAGCCGTACACGGACCCGATCCCGATCCAGCCCACCGCGCACTACGCCATGGGCGGCCTCCCGACCAACGTCCAGGGTGAGGTCCTCTCGGACAACACCACGGTCGTCCCGGGCCTGTACGCCGCCGGCGAGGTGGCCTGCGTGTCGGTGCACGGCGCCAACCGCCTGGGCACCAACTCGCTGCTGGACATCAACGTGTTCGGCAAGCGCTCCGGCATCGCCGCGGCCGAGTACGCCGCCGAGAACGACTACGTGGAGCTGCCGGAGAACCCGGCCCGGCTCGTGGTCGACCTCGTCGAGAAGCTGCGCTCCTCCACGGGCCACGAGCGGGTCGCCGACCTGCGCAACGAGCTCCAGGAGACGATGGACGCGAACGTGTCCGTGTTCCGCACCGAGCAGACCATCAAGACCGCGGTCGAGAAGGTCGCCGAGCTGCGCGAGCGGTACAAGAACGTCTCGATCCAGGACAAGGGCAAGCGGTTCAACACGGACCTGCTGGAGGCCATCGAGCTGGGCAACCTGCTCGACCTGGCCGAGGTCATGGCCGTGTCCGCCCTGGCCCGCAAGGAGTCCCGCGGTGGTCACTACCGCGAGGACTACCCGAACCGCGACGACGTCAACTTCATGCGCCACACCATGGCGTACCGCGAGGTCGGCGACGACGGCACGGACTCGGTCCGCCTCGACTACAAGCCGGTCGTCACCACCCGCTACCAGCCGATGGAGCGTAAGTACTGATGGCTACCCCGACCCTGGACAAGGTTGAGGCGGAGTCCGCCGCCTCCCCGTACATCACGGTCACCTTCCGGATCCGCCGCTACAACCCCGAGGTCTCGGCCGAGGCGGAGTGGCAGGACTTCCAGATCGAGATCGACCCGAAGGAGCGGGTGCTCGACGGCCTCCACAAGATCAAGTGGGAGCTCGACGGCACGCTGACCTTCCGCCGCTCGTGCGCGCACGGCATCTGCGGCTCCGACGCGATGCGGATCAACGGCAAGAACAGGCTCGCCTGCAAGACGCTGATCAAGGACATCAACCCGGAGAAGCCGATCACGGTCGAGGCCATCAAGGGCCTGACGGTGATGAAGGACCTCGTGGTCGACATGGAGCCCTTCTTCCAGGCCTACCGCGACGTCATGCCGTTCCTGGTCACCAAGGGCAACGAGCCGACGCGCGAGCGCCTGCAGTCCGCCGAGGACCGCGAGCGCTTCGACGACACCACCAAGTGCATCCTGTGCGCCGCGTGCACGTCCTCGTGCCCGGTGTTCTGGAACGACGGCCAGTACTTCGGCCCGGCGGCGATCGTCAACGCGCACCGCTTCATCTTCGACTCGCGTGACGAGGCGGGTGAGCAGCGCCTGGAGATCCTGAACGACAAGGACGGCGTGTGGCGCTGCCGCACGACCTTCAACTGCACCGACGCGTGCCCGCGCGGCATCGAGATCACCAAGGCGATCCAGGAAGTCAAGCGCGCGCTGATCACGCGCCGCTTCTGACCCTCCCGGTCCCGCTCGCACGAGGGCCCCGCACCCGGCTTCAGGCCGGGCGCGGGGCCCTCGCCCGTCCGGGTGAGCGGGCGAGATCCGGCCTCTGAGCCCCTCACCGCCCTACGATGATGCTCACGCCAGGGGTCTGACCAAGCTCATGCGCCCCTTCCTGAACGCGGGCCTGGACGACGGCGAGTCCGAGGTGGTCCAGGCCATCGGCCTCTGGCTGCCCGCCGGGCCGTCGGACTACGCCATCCCCGACCTGTGCATCGTCGATGCGGACTTCGAGGAACACCTCGTCGAGAACAACTGCTACGCCCCTCCGGTCTTCCGGCTCGTCCTCGAAGTGACGTCCAGCAACCACGAGAACGACCTGCGCGGCAAGGTCCGTGCCTACGGCAACGCCAAGGTCCCCGTCTACGTGATCGTCGACCGCAGGCACAACCGCCTGCACGTGCTGACCGATCCGGTCGCCGACGGGTACGACACCCACCGCGTGCACGCCCCCGGCGAGCTGGTCACGCTGCCGGAGTCGATCGGCGCCAAGGTCACCCTCGACGTCGCGGAGATCCTGCGGGCCGCTTCCCCGCGCACCGCCTAGGGGCCGCCGACGCACCGCGAGAGGCCCCGCCCCCGGATCGCCGGGGGAGGAGCCTCTCGCTCCACTGCGCGAAGGTCAGGCCGCCGGCTTCGGCGGGACCGTGAAGGTGTAGAGGTGCATGGTGTTGGCGTACCCGCACGTGTTGCCCGAGGTGATGTAGCGGCCCGCCTCGATGGCGTCGCCGGCGCCCTCGCCCGCCCCGCCGGCGACCTTGATCCGCATCTTGACGTCCTTGACGGCGCCCGCCTTCACGGACACCGGGACGGCCTGGAAGGCGAGGTGGCTGATGGTCAGCGGCTGCCAGCGGCGGGCCGTCCTGTCCCACCACTGCACCACGGTCTTCCGCTGCTCGCGGACCGGGCTGTACTGCGTGACGCCGGCGTCCACCTGCACGCCGACCGCCTTCAGCGTGCCGGTGGAGGTGTTCTTCACCCGGAAGGTGAACGGGGTCCAGGTGCCGGCGGGCACCTCCTCGGGCAGGCCCACCAGCTCGGTGGTCATCCGGGTCTTCGGGTAGGCGTCGTGCGCGGTGCAGGCCGCGAAGGGGTCGGCGGGCGGCTCGGGCGCGGCGGCGGCGCCGGCCGCACCGGGCGCACCGAGGAGCAGGGCGGGCACGGCAAGGCCCACCATGGCACGGCGAAGGTTCATGGTTCCCCCCATGGGTGTCGATCGGTCGGCCCGCGCGTGGTCGGCGCGCGGGGCGTGTTGATCATATGCATCCCGATTCCGCCCCTTCTGCGACACCCCTTGCTGAACATGTTCAACTCCGGGCTTGAACGTGTTCAAAGACAGGGCTACAGTCCTTCTTGCAAGCACTTTGAACACGTTCAAGAGGGGGGTGGGGTCATGGACCTCACTGTGGTCGCCTACATCGCCTACCTGCTCATCAGCGTCGGCCTCACCATCTGGGTGGCACGCACGCTCAGCCGCAACGGCCGGATCTTCATCGCCGACGTGCTCCAGGGCAACGAGAAGCTCGCGGACGCCGTGAACCACCTGCTGGTGGTCGGCTTCTACCTGGTCAACCTCGGCTTCGTCAGCCTCTACCTCAAGGCCGCGGAGGACATCCCCGACGCGGCCCGCCTCTTCGAGGCGCTCTCGGCCAAGCTCGGCGTCGTCCTGCTCGTCCTCGGCGTGATGCACCTCGGCAACGTCTGGGTGCTCAACAAGATGCGCCGCCGCGGGATCATGGAGCGGGACAACACCCCGCCGGTGCAGCCCCAGGGCTGGACCGCTCCGGCCGGGGCCTGAGCCGTGACCACGGCCCGGCCGAGGCCCGTACGGAGCCTGACGGTCCTCTACGACGCCCAGTGCCCGCTCTGCGTGCACCTGCGCAACTGGCTGCTCGGGCAGCGCCGCCTGGTCCCGCTGGCCCTGGTGCCGGCCGCCTCCTTCGAGGCCCGGCGCCGCTTCCCGCAGCTCGACCACGAGGCGACGCTCCGCGAGATCACGGTGGTCAGCGACCAGGGAGCCGTCTACACCGGCGCCCACGCCTTCATCATGTGCCTGTGGGCCCTGGCCGAGCACCGGCCCCGGGCCCGCTGGCTGGCCACCCCGGCCGGCATGCCCTTCGCCCGCGCCACGATGCTCGCCGCGGCCAAGGTGCGGGAAAGCACGACGCGCTGTGATGATCGGTGCGCGGTACCCGGATAGGCTCGGACACCGTGACTGAAGCAAAGCCCGCCAAGAGCGAGCAGACCCGCACGCTCATCCTGGAGACCGCGCTCCGGCTCTTCCAGGAGCGCGGTTACGACAAGACGACCATGCGGGCCATCGCCAAGGAGGCCGGGGTCTCCGTCGGCAACGCGTACTACTACTTCGAGTCCAAGGAGCACCTGGTCCAGGGGTTCTACGACCGGATCGGCGCCGAGCACCAGGCGGCGGTCCGGCCGATCCTGGAGCGGGAGACGGACCTGCAGACCCGCCTCACCGGGGTGCTGACCTCCTGGCTCGACATCGCGGCGCCGTACCACGAGTTCGCGGCCCAGTTCTTCAAGAACGCCGCGGACCCGGAGAGCCCGCTCAGCCCCTTCTCCCCGGAGTCGGAGCCCGCCCGCAAGCAGGCGATCGACATGCACCGGGAGGTGCTGGCGGGCGCGAAGACCAAGGTGCCCGAGGAACTGGCCGACGTACTGCCCGAGCTGATGTGGCTCTCGCAGATGGGCCTGGTCCTCTACTGGGTCTTCGACCGCTCCGAGAACAGCGAGCGGACCCGCAGGCTCGCCCAGCGCGGCGCCCAGCTCACCACCCGCGGCATCGTGCTGGCCCGCTTCCGGGTGCTGCGGCCGCTGGTGCGGGAAGTGCACGAGCTCTTCACGGACTTCCTCCCGGGGATGGCGCAGGCCGCCACCGCCCGGAAGGGGTCCGCGAAGGACTGAGGGCCGGTCAGAGCCAGTTCAGGTCCCACAGGCGCCACACGCCGGTGCCGTCGGAGAGGTTCTGGGCACCGGTCACCGCGTCGCGGCTGATCACGTAGTCCTTCTTCTGCCAGATCGGCATCATGGGGACCTTCTGCGCGATCAGCCGCTGCAGCTCGCGGAAGTCGTTCGCGGCCATGCCGCGGTCGCTGTAGGACTGCGTGCGGGTGATCAGCTGCTGGACGGCGGGGTCCGAGAAGCCGTTGTTCATGCTGGAGTCGGCGCCGACGAGCGGGGAGATGAAGTTGTCCGGGTCCGGGAAGTCCGCGATCCAGCCGATGGTGTAGGCGTCGAAGCCGCCCGCCGCGTACTTCTTCTGGAAGGCCGTCCAGTCGGGCTGTACGTCGACGGTGACCTTGAACAGCCCGGTGTCCTCCAGCTGCTGCTTGATCTCGTCGGCCTCGGCCACGTTGGCGCCGCGCTTGTTGATGCCGAGCGTGAACGAGACCGGCGTCTCCACGCCCGCCTCCCTCAGCAGGGCCTTGGCGGTGGCCGTGCTGGGCTGCGGGTAGGTGTCGTAGAACGGCGTGGTGTGGCCGCCGATGCCCTTCGGGATCAGCGAGTACAGCGGCTGGACGGTGCCCTCGAAGGTCAGGCCGGCCAGCTTGTTGCGGTCGATGACGGCCGCGACGGCCTGCCGCACCTCGCGGTCCTCGAACGCGGACTTCTTGCGGACGTTGAACACCATCGAGCGGATCTCGGAGCCGCCGGACTCGTGGTAACGCGTGTCCTTCATGCCCGGGTTGAGGCCGGCCAGCACCTTGGGCGGCAGCTCGCGGTGGGCCACGTCGACTTCCCGCTCCTCCCACGCGCCGTTGAGCTCGTCGGAGTCCTCGTAGTACTTGATGGTGACCGGGACGGGCGGCTGCTTGGCGTCGCCCTTGTAGGACTCGTTGGGCGTCAGCTCGATCTGGCCCTTGGTCGAGGCCTTGAGCACGTACGGGCCCGAGCCGTCGACGGCGCCACCGGTGCGCAGCGACTTCGCGGGGTACTTCTCCCTGTCCACGATCGAACCGGCACCGGTCGCGATCTTGAACGGGAAGGTGGCGTCCCGGGCGCTGAGGCTGAAGGTGATCGTACGGTCCTGCGCCGTGACCGACTTCAGCGTGTTGAGCAGCGGCAGCGGACCCTGGTCCGAGGCGATCGCCTTGATGCGGTCGAAGGAGAACTTCACGTCCTCCGCCGTCACCTCGCGGCCGTTGGAGAAGGTGAGGCCGGGGCGGAGCTCGCACTGGTAGGTGGTGAGCTTCGTGCCGATGAACTTGCACGAGCTGGCCGCGTCCGGGACCGGCTGGTCCGCGCCGCCCTTGATGGTCAGCAGCGACTGGTACACGTTGCTGTACAGCGCCCACGAGCCGGCGTCATAGGCGCCGGCCGGGTCGAGATTGGACACGACGTCGGTCGTACCGACGTTGATGGCGTCCTTTTTGTTCCCGTCGGAGGGCAGGAGTTGCCAAGCCCCCACGCCCGCGACCAACAACACAGATCCGGCCGCGAGGGCCCCAATAGCCACACGTCGCATGACGCGAAATCCTCCATGCCCCACCGAGCCGGCGGCCCCCTATTGCCGTCGGCTCCTGCAAACGCCGCTCACTCAATCACGGAAATTTCACAAGTGGAAGGGCGTGTCGGCACAGGTTCCGGCAGATTACGTCTGATAAGACGCAAGCTCTACGACGGTGATGTCCGAGGGCGCACCCACACGAACCGGCGGGCCCCAGGCGCCGGCACCGCGCGACACGTACAACTGTGTGTCGCCGTACCGCTCCAGACCGGCCACCGTCGGGTTGGCGAGATCCGCGAGGTACTCCCCCGGCCACATCTGGCCGCCGTGGGTGTGCCCGGACAGCTGCAGGTCCACGCCGTACCGGACGGCGTCGTGGATGACGACCGGCTGGTGGGCCAGCAGCACCGAGGCGCGGGCGCGGTCCCGGTCGCCCAGGGCCTTGGCGAAGTCGGGGCCTTGGCCCTCGCGCTCGCCGGCCACGTCGTTGACCCCGGCGAGGTCGAAGCCGGGCATTTCGGTGCGGGCGTTCTCCAGCGGGTGCAGGCCGAGTTCGCGGACGTGGTCGACCCACTGCTGGGCGCCGGAGAAGTACTCGTGGTTGCCGGTGACGAAGAAGCTGCCGTGCCGGGAGCGGATCCGGGCCAGGGGCTCGGCCGCGGGACCGAGGTCCGCCACGTCGCCGTCCACCAGGTCGCCGACGACCGCGACGAGGTCGGGCTGGGTGGAGTTGATGGTGTCGACGATGCGCTGGGTGTGGGCCCGGCCGAGCACGGGCCCGAGGTGGATGTCGCTGACGACGGCGATGCGGAAGCCGTGCTGGGCGCGGGGCAGCCTGGCCAGCGGGACGGTGACCCGCTTGACGCGGGGGCCGCGCAGCACGCCGTACGTGCCCTGGCCGACGGTCGCGAGGGCCGCCGCGGCGGCCACGCCGCCCAGCGTCCGGGCCACGAACACCCGGCGGGTGGTGCCGGTCGCCCCGGTCGCGGTCTCCTCGGGCGCCGGCGGGGCGGGCTCGCCGGCCGCTCCGGGGTGGGAGCCGGGCTCCGGCGCCGCGTCCGGCACCCGGACCGGTTCGGGGGCGGGGGCGGGTACGGGAGCGGGGGCCGCCGCCCGGGACCTGCGGAGCCAGACCGCCCGTACCGGCTCCAGCGCCAGCATGGCCAGCGTCAGGTACAGCAGGACGGCCAGCCAGAGGTAACCCGGCCAGGAGACGACCTGCTGGAACAGGAAGGGGGCGCCGGCGCGGCCCGCGGTCAGCGCCGCCACGGAGAGCAGCGGCAGCGCGATGAAGGCCACCGTGCCCGTACGGCGCGCCCATCCCGTGAGGCCCGTGTCATGGACCAGGCGGATCCACAGCCAGCGGTGCACCAGTGCGAGGAGCGCCAGGACGGCCAGCGCGACGAGGACGAACACGAGGACCGTCATCGTGATTCACGCCGCAGAGCGCGGACGCCGCGCAACCCGATCAGACCGACGCCCGTCCCCAGGAGAAACGACGTGATGGCCAGCGCCAGGTGGACCCAGAAGTAGCCGGTCGGGTCACCCGCGTCGTCGAAGGCGAGGCCACTGCCGTCCTTCCACAGGTTCTTGACGAAGGTGATCCAGATGACCCAGCTCCACGCCCCGAAGGCGAGCAGGAACCAGGAGGCGGCTCGGCTCAGTCTCATGGGCCCAGTATCGGCTCCGTCCCCAGGACGGCGGCGTCGGGGTGGGCTGTCCCGGCGGCAGTTCCGGCGGTTTGGACCGAGCGGGTCGGCAAGCACGCGGACTGCATGTACTTTCACCTGCGTGTCTGCCAAGAAGACCGCGCTGACGGTCCTTTCCGCCGCGCTGCTGCTGCCCGCCCTGACCGCGGGTCCCGCCCTCGCCGACGACAAGCCCGGCAGCAAGGGCCAGGGGAAGCTGCAGCCCGCTCCCCCCGCCTCGATGTCCACGGTGGGCGGGACCCTGCTGGGCAAGCCGGGCACCCAGGTGCAGCTCGGGCCGGGCGCGCCCGCGCTGCCCAAGCAGCTGTCGGGCCGGTCCTGGATCGTCGCCGACGCGGAGTCGGGCGAGGTGCTCGCCGCGCACAACGCGCACTGGCGGCTGCCCCCGGCCTCCACGCTGAAGATGCTCTTCGCGGACACCGTGCTGCCCACCCTGCCCAAGGAGCAGGTGCACAAGGTCACCGAGCAGGAGCTGGCCGGGGTGGGTCCGGGCAGCAGCACGGTCGGGCTCAAGGAGGACCTGGAGTACTCGGTCCACGACCTGTGGCTCGGGGTGTTCCTGCGGTCCGGGAACGACGCGGTGCACGTTCTGTCCGCGATGAACGGCGGGATCCCGAAGACCGTCGACGACATGCAGGCGCACGCCGAGGAGCTCCAGGCCCTGGACACCCAGGTGGTCTCGCCGGACGGGTACGACGCCCCCGGCCAGGTCTCCAGCGCGTACGACCTCACGCTGTTCGCCCGCTCCGGGATGCAGAAGAAGGACTTCCGCGAGTACTGCGCGACGGCGACCGCGAAGTTCCCCGGCGAGCAGAAGCCGGGCAAGCCGCGCGAGACCTTCGAGATCCAGAACACCAACCGGCTGATGACCGGTGCCCTCGGCATGACCCCGTACCAGGGCATCGCGGGCGTGAAGAACGGCAACACCACCATGGCCGGCTCCACCTTCACCGGCGTCGCGCAGCGCGGCGACAAGAAGCTGCTGGTCACGGTGATGAACCCGAGCGAGGGCGGCGGCAACGCCGTCTACGAGGAGACCGCCGCCCTGCTGGACTGGGGCTTCTCGGCCGCCGGGAAGGTCACCCCGGTCGGCGAGCTGGTCCCGCCGAAGAGCGCCGACACCACCAACCTCGGCGCCCCCGCGCAGAGCCACGAGTCCAAGCCGGCGGCCGTCGAGGCGGACACCCCCGGCGGCATGGGCACGGCGGCGGCGGTGACCGGCGGTGCGCTGGCCGTGCTGGCGGGCGGCGCCTTCCTCGTCAACCGCCGCTGGCCGCGCCGCCGTCGGGACCCTCACCCCGACGCCTGACCGGAGGGGTGCCCGGGGCCGGCTCCGTAGGGCGGCCCGCGTCCGGCTCCGTAGGGCCGCCAGGGGCCGCTCCCCCACGGCCGCCCGGGTCCGGCTCCGTACGGGCCCCCGCGGGCCCCCCGGACCGCTCCGCGCCGTCCTCGGGGGCCCCGGATGCCTCTCGCTCCCCGGGCGCCTCAGAGGGCTCCGGAGCCTCCGCGGCCTCTTCCGGGCCCGTGGCCGTCCAGGCCGAGCAGTACAGGAGCAGCTTCGCGGTGAAGTTGATCCACAGCAGCAGGGCGACGGGCACGCCGAAGGCCCCGTACATGCTCTTGGTCGCGACCCCCTGGAAGTAGCCGCTCAGCAGCAGCTTCAGCAGTTCGAAGCCCACCGCGAAGATCAGCGCGGCCACGATCAGGCGGCGGCGCGGCGGCTGCACGCCGGGCAGCAGCGTCAGCACGTAGAGCAGCAGCAGGAACGCCGCCAGCACGCCCACCAGGAAGGCGGCGGCCCGCAGCACCACCCCGCCCACGCCGCCCTGGGGCACGCCCAGCCACTCGGCGGTCTTGCCCACGGCGCTGGACCCGAAGACCGACGCGGCGGCCGAGACGAGGCCCGCGGCGCCCAGCCCCAGCAGCACCAGCCCGTCCTTGCCCTTGCGGACGACCGGGTTTCCCTCGTCCTCGTCGTCCTGCTCCCAGACGGCCCGGAGGCAGTCCCGCATCGAGCCCACCCAGCCGATGCCGGTGAAGAGCAGCAGCGCGCCCGCGACGAGGCCGACCGTGCCGGCGTTGTCGACCAGTCCCCCGATGTTGAGCTGCTCGGAGATGCCGGGCACCTGCTCGGAGAGGCTCTTCTCCAGCTCGTCCAGCTGGTCGTCGCTGAGCAGGGCCGCGCCGACCGCGGCCGCGACGGTGATCAGCGGGAAGAGCGCGAGGAAGCTGATGAAGGTGATGGCCGCGGCGAGGCGGGTCCAGTGGACCCGGTCGAGCCGCTCGTACGAACGCCACGCGTGCGTCCGCATCAGGCGGCCGGCCGCCGGGCCGACGACGGGGAGTTTCCTCAGCCAGTCCATGCGCTCACCGTAGGGGCGGGGGCACGGAAAAAGAACGAAGGGTGATCACCGGCCCGTCGTGCGAAATCACCCGAATCGTCACTTGGGGCGGATACGTTCGGTGCCATGACCACCACCGACCGCACGCGCCCGTTCCGTTCCCTGGTGCTGCGGAGCCTGAAGTTCCGCGCCCGCAGGTTCTACGGCTACGCCTGGAGCGTCGGCTCGTCCCGGTGAGCGCACTGCGCGGGCACACCGGCCGCGCCGCTGCCGAAGGGGTACTCCCGCAGCTTGCGCCAGACGCCGTCCGAGCCCTGCTCGTACAGCGCGAAACCGGTGGAGACCCACTCGGCCTCGAACTCGGCGAGCTCCCCGTAGGCCCGGTCCATCGCCTCCTCGGCGATCCCGTGCGCCACGGTCACGTGGGGGTGGTACGGGAACTGCAGGTCCCGCCGGAGCGGGCCGTCCGGGTTCCGGACCTCGCCCTGGATCCGGGCGCAGGCCTCGCCGCCCTCGGCGACCTTGACGAAGACCACCGGCGAGAGCGGGCGGAACGTGCCCGTGCCGGCCAGCCGCACCACGAAGGGTCGGCCGGCGGCGGCGACCTCGGACAGGTGCGCCCGGATCTCCGCCAGCCGGTCCGCCTCGACCTCGGTGGGCGGCACGAGGGTGATGTGCGTGGGGATGCCGTGCGCGGCGGCGTCCCCGAAGCCGGCGCGCCGCTCCTGGAGCAGGCTGCCGTACGGCTCCGGGACCGCGATCGAAACGCCGAGCGTTACGGTCCCCACGTGGTCTCCTCGTGATCGTCTGCTGTGTGCGGCCTGTGGGCCGCGGGGTGTGCCGAACCCAGTGTGGGGCCAGCACCCCCGATCCGGCCAGGGGCCTTGGTCGCCAGTGCTGTCCCACTGGCGTACCAGGGCTGTATCAGTGCTTCGCCGGGAGGAACCCGAGCCGGTCGTAGGCCTGCGCGAGCGTCTCCGCGGCGACTGCGCGGGCCTTCTCGGCGCCCTTGGCCAGGATCGAGTCCAGCGTCTCCGGGTCGTCCAGGTATTCCTGCGTGCGCTGCTTGAAGGGTGTGACGAAGTCGACCACGACCTCGGCCAGCTCCGTCTTCAGCGCGCCGTAGCCCTTGCCCTCGTACTTCTGTTCCAGCTCGGCCACGGGGGTGTCCGTGAGCGTGGAGTAGATGGTCAGCAGGTTGCTGATGCCGGGCTTGTGCTCCGCGTCGAAGCGGATCACCGTGTCGGTGTCCGTGACCGCGCTCTTGATCTTCTTCGCGGTGGCCTTGGGCTCGTCGAGGAGGTTGATCAGGCCCTTGGGGTTGGCGGTGGACTTGCTCATCTTCGCCGTCGGGTCCTGGAGGTCGTAGATCTTCGCGACCTCCTTGACGATGTGCGCGGCGGGGATGGTGAAGGTCTGGCCGAAGCGCTGGTTGAACCGCTCCGCGAGGTCGCGGGTCAGCTCGATGTGCTGGCGCTGGTCCTCGCCGACGGGAACGGCGTCCGCCTGGTACAGCAGGATGTCCGCGACCTGGAGGATCGGGTACGTGAAGAGGCCGACGGTGGCGTTGCCCGCGCCCTGCTTCGCCGACTTGTCCTTGAACTGGGTCATCCGGCTGGCCTCGCCGAAGCCGGTCAGGCAGTTCATCACCCAGCCGAGCTGCGCGTGCTCCGGGACGTGGCTCTGCACGAAGAGGGTGCACCGGTCCGGGTCGAGACCGGCCGCGAGCAGCTGCGCGACGGAGAGCCGGGTGTTCTCGCGCAGGGCCGCGGGATCCTGCGGGACGGTGATCGCGTGCAGGTCGACGACCATGTAGAAGGCGTCGTGCGACTCCTGCAGGGCGACGTACTGGCGGATGGCACCGAGGTAGTTCCCGAGGTGGAACGAACCGGAGGTGGGCTGGATACCGGAGAGCGCGCGAGGACGGTCGAAGGGCATGGAGCCATTCTCTCAGGTGCCGGGCGCGTCTCCGGCCGCCCGCGGTTGATCCCGGCCACCCCGTCGGCGGGGTGCGGCGCGGATCACATCGAGGGTCCGGGGCGGAGCCCCGGACCCCGCAGCGGCTAGGCCGGCAGGCCCGGGGCCGGGAAGGCCGACATGAGGTCCGCCACCTCGGCGCGGACCGCCGACAGGGCCTCCTCGTCCGACTTCGCCGCCGCCGCGACGCCCCGGTCGATCCACTCCGCCACCAGCGGCATGTGGTCCGGGGTCAGCCCCCGCGACGTCAGCGAGGGCGTGCCGATCCGCACCCCGGACGGGTCGAACGGCTTCCGCGGGTCGTACGGCACCGTGTTGTAGTTGACGACGATCCCCGCCCGGTCCAGGGCCTTGGCCGCCACCTTGCCCGGCACGGACTTCGGCGTGAGGTCCATCAGGATCAGGTGGTTGTCCGTACCGCCGGAGACCAGGTCGAAGCCCCGCTCCAGCAGCCCCGCGGCCAGCGCCCCGGCGTTGGCGACGACCTGGGCCGCGTACTCCCGGAAGGCCGGCTGCGACGCCTCGTGGAGCGCGACCGCGATGCCCGCGGTGGTCTGGTTGTGCGGGCCGCCCTGGAGGCCCGGGAAGACGGCCTTGTCGATCGCCTTCGCGTGCTCCTCGCGGCACATCAGCATGGCGCCGCGCGGGCCGCGCAGCGTCTTGTGGGTGGTCGTGGAGACGACGTCCACGTGCGGTACGGGCGACGGGTGCGCGCCACCGGCGATGAGGCCCGCGATGTGCGCGACGTCGGCGACCAGCACCGAGCCCGCCTCCTTCGCGATCTCCGCGAACGCGGCGAAGTCGATCGTGCGGGGCAGCGCGGTGCCGCCGCAGAAGATCACCTTCGGCCGCTCCTTGAGCGCGATCTCCCGCACCTGGTCGAAGTCGATCAGACCGGTGTCGGCGCGCACGCCGTACTGCACGCCCCGGAACCAGGAGCCGGTGGCCGAGACGCCCCAGCCGTGCGTCAGGTGGCCGCCCATCGGCAGCGCCATGCCCATCACCGTGTCGCCGGGCTGCGCGAAGGCGAGGTAGACGGCGAGGTTCGCGGGCGAGCCGGAGTAGGGCTGGACGTTGGCGTGGTCCACGCCGAAGACGGCCTTGGCGCGCTCGATGGCCAGGGACTCGACCTGGTCGATGTTCTGCTGGCCCTCGTAGTAGCGGCGGCCCGGGTAGCCCTCGCTGTACTTGTTCTGGAGGACCGTGCCGGAGGCCTCCAGCACGGCGGCGGACACGTAGTTCTCACTGGGGATCAGGCGCAGGGTCTCGGCCTGCAGCCGCTCCTCCGCGCCGACCAGGGCGGCCAGGGCGGGGTCGGTGGCGGCGAGTGCGGGGTGGCGCGTGCTCATGGCGCTCCTCCGTGGGGTCGATTGCGGTTCGTCCCCGCGGCGGCCCAGGCGAGCGGCCCGCTGGTGCGGTCGTACGCGCACGGCTCCCCCGGAGTTCCTTCTCCGTACGCCAGTCGCCGCGCGTGCGCACAGCCTAGCGGGCACGACGCGCTCCAAGGTTTCTTCGTCCAGCATCCGAGCGACGATAAGAAAGGAGGCCCACCCCCCTCACCCGCAGCAGGACGAACGGAGACCCCGTGTCGACTACAGCAGACGCCATCCGCTCCGCCGAGGCGCACAGTGCGCACAACTACCACCCGCTGCCCGTCGTCGTGGCCTCGGCCGAAGGCGCGTGGATGACGGACGTCGAGGGGCGCAGGTTCCTCGACATGCTCGCGGGCTACTCCGCGCTCAACTTCGGCCACGGCAACCGCCGTCTGCTCGACGCGGCCAGAGCACAGCTGGAGCGGGTGACGCTCACCTCGCGGGCCTTCCACCACGACCGCTTCGCCGAGTTCTGTACCGAACTCGCGGCGCTGTGCGGCAAGGAGATGGTCCTGCCGATGAACACGGGCGCCGAGGCGGTCGAGACGGCGGTCAAGACCGCCCGCAAGTGGGGCTACGAGGTGAAGGGCGTCCCGGACGGCCACGCCAAGATCGTGGTGGCGGCGAACAACTTCCACGGCCGGACCACGACCATCGTGTCGTTCTCCACCGACCACGAGGCCCGCGACCACTACGGCCCCTACACCCCGGGCTTCGAGATCGTCCCGTACGGCGACCTGACGGCGCTCGACGCGGCCGTCACGGCGCACACCGTGGCCGTGCTCCTCGAACCCATCCAGGGCGAGGCGGGCGTCCTCGTGCCGCCGCCCGGATACCTGGCCGGGGTGCGGGAGCTGACGCGGCGCAAGAACGTGCTGTTCATGGCGGACGAGATCCAGTCCGGCCTCGGACGCACCGGGAAGACCTTCGCGTGCGAGCACGAGGACGTCGTCCCGGACGTCTACGTCCTGGGCAAGGCGCTCGGCGGCGGCGTCGTCCCGGTCTCCGCGGTGGTCGCCGACCGGGACGTGCTGGGGGTCTTCCGGCCGGGCGAGCACGGCTCGACCTTCGGCGGCAACCCGCTGGCCTGCGCCGTGGGTCTCGAGGTCGTCGCGATGCTGCGCACGGGCGAGTACCAGCAGCGCGCCACGGAGCTGGGCGACCACCTGCACCGCGAGCTGAACCTGCTGGTGGGCGGCGGCGCGGTGACCGAGGTGCGCGGCCGGGGTCTGTGGGCGGGCGTGGACATCGCCCCCGGCCACGGCACCGGGCGCGAGGTCTCCGAGCGGCTGATGGAGCGGGGCGTACTGGTCAAGGACACGCACGGGTCGACCATCCGGATCGCCCCGCCGCTGGTGATCGCCAAGGAGGACCTGGACTGGGGCCTGGACCAGCTGCGCGCGGTCCTGGCCTGAGCCGTACGGCGCGGGGGGGGGGGCCGGGGGGGGGGGGGCGCGGGGGCCGGCGCCCCCCCCGGGCGGGGCGGTCGGGGGGGGGGGCGCGGGGGGGGAAGGCCCGCACCACCCCCCCCCCCCCC